>JAAHGR010000641.1 GCA_010672425.1 Symploca sp. SIO2E6 | reverse complement strand
CAACTCAGCTTAGTACCCATGACAAGGGTCAACTTGGAGAGGAGCCGTGTGATGTGAAAGTGTCACGCACGGTTCTGAAGCCGAGCATGAGGGGTGACTCTCATGCTTAGGTTAACGGAGTGTCAATAAACGTTAATGCCTTGATTGGTGTTGGTTCTTGTGAAAGTGGTTCATTGGAGTTAGTATTTTCTGTGTCAAGAGACAGGGAATTAAAATCTGGTGTCCGGAGATTCCAGAGTAGAGTCTCTGTATCATTAGCACTGGCTGCCCATTTGCCATTAGGGTCAATTGCTACGACATTGACGACTAGCCTATTAGAAGATCTGAGCTCTTGAATTTCAGGTTCTGAATTGTTAACTTCGCCTTCTCGTCTCCAGAGCTTAATATTGCCATTTTCAGTACCACTAACCACTGTATCACCTTTGGCATCAATGGCGATCGCGGTAACTTGTCGTGAATGATTGTAAGAATCTATTGGGCTAGCTTCTCCTTCCTTCCCCTGCCAAATTTCAGCTTTCCCCAGTTGTATTGCCTCTTCTGAATTCTGCTCGTTACCTATTGTTTCTGCTTGTCCAATTCCAGCTAAAGCAATAATTTGGGCATTGTCGCTGACGGCAATGGCTTTTACCTGTTGGAGATTAGCACTAAAATTTGCACGCTCAACTGATTTACCATGCTTAAAATCTAAGTCGATAACTTCAATAGATTTCCCAGTAACGATAACTATCGTATTTCCGTCAGGACTAATTGCCAGTAAACTCTCAGAATTTATGTGACCCTTACTAACATTCGATGACTGGAACTACTATCTCAATTGGTTGTTCAACATAAGGTTTTGATGCCAAAATAAGAACTTTGAGTAGTCCCGGAATTAACCTACCTATAGGAGATGCTGCACCATCAGGTGGATTCAGATCTAGTTCCCGTTCTACCTTAAAATCTTCATAATAGCCAATCCTTTCTTGAAGCCTTTGTGTCAGATCTTCAAGATCCTCAGAGTCCATTTTCAGGTTTGTGAAATCAATACCGGTCCCGTCCTATGATAGTAGTGTGAGCATCTTGCTCGCTTTTGGTCTTGCGAACGTCTTGCTCACTGGGTTGTAGTGTTGAGTTTCGCGATCGCTTCTACCCAACCTACAGTTTTAGTCGCCTCACGGGCTTACAATAAATATATCAAACAAACATCAACCTTAAAGCATACTTCATAGATTGCTGACTCTGAGCAAAGCAACCTTAAATTCGTTCTGCAATCTTATCAGCCAATTTCTGAAAATCCCCATACACCTTCTTGGCAAGCGATCGCAGTCTTGGAAGACCTCGGTTACTCGCTTACTTCAATACTCAACTCTGGGCTCAAAAAGAAGACACCGGCTATGAAAGTCATAGTCTAAACTCCAGAGGTTAACCACCCGGTGTTTTGAGCCAACGGCTAAACCCTGTACCAGACGCTGTAGGCAATGTCTAGTACAGGGTAGGAGTTTGCCGACTTATTTTTAGGCAAGAAAAACTCTTGTGTCTCCTGCCTCCTACCTTCTAACATTTATTACTTATTCAATACCCCAGGCCAATTACGATTAGCAGACGCAATATTACCAGAAATGTCTTTCTCCCAATCTCTCTGTACTCGTCTATTAAAATTGAGGTACAGTTTACCATCAACAATCTTCCAGGCATCGGGTTCAGTAGGAGCAGTATAATCTCGACTGACTGCCCAAGCACAGAAACCACCATACTGTGGTGCATACTTTTCAGGATTTTGGGCAAACAAGTCTCGATTTTCAGCACTAGCAAATTGCCAGGTAGCATCCATCCACTCGTAAGTATAGGCAGAATTTCCTGGAACTGGTTTACTCTCCTGGAAGTAGGCTACCGGGTCTGTACCATCTATTGCCACTCCATTTTCAGTATAAAAGCGTATTTTGATGGATTCATCGGTACTGGCTTTAGTAGCAATGGTTGGTGTCGCTTCTACCTCAGGATTGGTTGTATCGGCTTGAGAATTGGTTGTATCTGTTTGAGAATTAGTAGTATCTGCTTGAGAATTAGTAGTATCTGCTTGAGGATTAGTAGTATCTGCTTGAGGATTAGTAGTATCTGCTTGAGAATTAGTAGTTTCCCTTTCAGGATTGGCACAACCTACCACCAATCCCAAACTCAAGATTGAAGCAGCAGCTAAGGTAGTGAGGTATTTGGTTTTCATCAAGTTAAGTATCTCCAAATTCAACAGAGGGGCAAAATCAAGGACTTTAACTTGTTCTTCATTATAGTTTTAGTTAGATCAGGGTGGAATTGAGAATTGAGAATTGGGTAGGGGGGAGCGGAACACGCAAATACCTTGTAACTAGCAAGTTACGTTAATAGATGGTATACTGGATAGCTGGAGAGTAGCAATGAAAATTATAGCGTTTCCAGATGACAAGCGATCGCTAGCCAGAGGAGAAACCGGGTTTCTTACTGAGATCTCGGTTTACAGGGAAAATTATCCCAGAAACCCACGAATACAGTCACAAACTCCATCAAAACAATTGATTACCTCATCATTGGTAAAACGTACTATCTGCAAACCATAACCTTCTAAAACCTGAGTTCGGTTTTCATCATAACTCATTCCTTCTACGGTAAAATGAGTATCTCCATCAACTTCGATAACCAACTTCAGTTTGGCACAATAGAAATCTACAATAAAATTATCAATTGGTTTTTGTCGCCACACCTTTAAAGGAAACTGTCTTAAATATTCCTGCCACAGTTTGTACTCTGCTGGAGTAGGATTTTTTCGCATTTCTTTGGCTCGTTCAACGAGAAGAGGATTATAGGGTAAAAAATAGCGACCTTGTTTTAAGTTAGACATGACTAAATAATGAATGACTTTGTGGTATTTATCCCCCCAACCCCCCTTTGAAAGGGGGGCTTAATTTTTCTCCTTTGAAAGGTGGGCTTAATTTTCCTTTATTTTCTCATCAAATTGGAAAGGGGGCTCAGATTTCTCAAAGTCCCCCCTTTCAAAGGGGGGATTTAGGGGGGATACATACAGATAGCAACTGATAAACCCCATGCTGCAACAAAAAGACGATCGCTAGCCAACCCTTGACTAGTAATCCTACAGGGGAACTTGCATCTTTCCCAGTTGCATTATTCATTATTGTTTGCTACCATTATTTAATAATCGTGAAAGTGTGCGCCTATATATAAAGTACCACTTTTCATATACAAAGACCTAAGCAGTTAAACTATCCGTAGTTTACGAAGCTTCTCGAAGAGTAGCACTATTATCAAGCTGCAAAACTGCCTCCCGAACCAACAGACGTTATTCCAAGAGTCGGCAATAATTTTCAGTGTTGGATCGAGCATTTGGGCTTGTTGATAGGTAGTGATCGCTTTTTGTATTTTCCCCAAACAGTTGAAAACCTAATTTTCAGATATGCCTGCTGACTCGCGAAGCAAACGCTCAGTCACCTCCTTGGTGAAGGGATTTTTACCAACTTTAAGGTCATCAATCCAGCCTTGCCGTTGTTTTCTCCATGGTTCTACATTAGTCGATTTTATAAATGCCTGAAAATCCTTGATTGCTCCCTGTGTATCCCCAGTCAGTGCCTTAGCGACACCGCGGTTATCCCGAAACTCTTCATTGTCTGGCTCAAGCTCCACAGATTTTTCACACGCCTGCATCACCTTATTTGGATATCCGTACAGACTCCCATACCAACAAAGCTTGCTCCAATCATAAGCAGAAATTTTCCAGCTTGGATCTATATTTTGGGCTTTATTGTAGGCAGCCAGCGCTTCTGGCATTTTGGCATCTTTTGCTAACTTCTTACCCTGGTTAAAGTGATATTCTGCCGCCCACCTTCTGACTTGTGCTGAGGTTGGAACATGGATATTAGGAGACAATTTCTGGGCTTCTTGGAACTTGGTATTAGCCACCTCTATATTCCCTGTCACTGCAATTATCCAACCTTGATTGACCAGAAATTGGGCATTTTGAGTTTCGTCCCAGACCAAGTTTTTACAAGTTTGGCAAGCAGATTCAGCCATCTCAATCATTTCAGAACCCTTAGCAAACACCGTTTCTGGAGCGACTAAGACCGGATGCCCGATTAACCGATTGCACGCTATATTGAGCCATTCCTGCCAATTGCCACCGCTGCTATTCTGATCACTACTGCCACTGACCAGATATTTGTCTTTTGTATCCCAGAGTCGAATCGTTTGGTCAGTACTACCACTAACTAGATATTTGCCATCAGGGCTAAATACTACTGATTTGATCTCACCCCCATGTCCAGTAAGAGGTTTACCGATAGATTTACCTTTTGTATCCCAGAGTCGAATCGTTTGGTCAGCACTACTACTAACCAGATATTTGCCATCAGGGCTAAATTCCACTGAGGTGACCGGACTATCATGTCCAGTGAGAGGTTGACCGATGGAGTTGCCTTCTGTGTCCCACAGTCTAATCTCCCCATTATCACGATCCTGAAAGAGTAAAATTACTGGGGGAAAAAGGTAGACAGTGTGCCCTGGAGAAATATAGCTTTGAGCAAGCACTCAAC
>JAAHGR010000640.1 GCA_010672425.1 Symploca sp. SIO2E6 | reverse complement strand
ACCAACAACCAACAACCAACAACCAACAACCAACAACCAACAACCAACAACCAACAACCAACAACCAACAACCAACAACAAACAACAAACAACCAACAACCAACAACAAACAACCAACAACCAACAACAAACAACAAATAACCAACAACAATGGCAAACGTGAGTGGCACATGGCTGGGGACTTACTGGCAGCAGGATTCCCCTACTCGCTTTGAAGTAACCTTGCTTCAAAGTGGCAATACCTTGAGTGGTAATATTTTGGATGATAGTCATTTAGGAGAAGCTTCCCTAACTGGTGAAATCATTGGACGTCGCATCAGCTTTACTAAACGCTATCTTGGTGGCTCACAACATACTGTTAGTTACACTGGCACAGTATCCGAAGATGAAAGTTTCATGCAGGGAGAATGGGTAGTTCAGAATTTTGACTCAGGTCCATGGGAAGCTCATCGCAGTGGTGATGATTTGATGGCGGAGTTACAAAATCGCTTTGCTGAACGAGTACCGATGTCTGTTGGGGGAAGATAACAGATAGTATGCAATGGGCGTATGCAATGGGCGTATGCATTGGGCGTATGCATTGGGCGTATGCAATGGGCGTATGCAATGGGCGTATGCAATACGCCCCTACATGTCTCTAGATTGATTGGTATAACATTGGTATACTCACCTGTTCAGTTACAGTTAAACTGCTTTTCCTAGAATGTGGATATTTCTCGATATCGATGGTGTTCTTGTTCCTGAGAAGTCCGAGTTCCCAACTAGCAAGGAAGAACTTTTGAGGTTCGATCCTGTTTGCTTGCAGATGTTTGAAGATGTTTTGCAGCGATACCCAAAAGTTTTGGTTGTTATTTCATCTTCCTGGAAAGAGGTGTTTCCCTTTGAAGTAGTTCGTCCCTTGTTTTCACCAAGTATTGTTCAGCGAGTTGTTGGATTTACACCTTTTTTGAACCCCAAGATCATCCATCAATTTCCATACCTCCGGCATCAAGAAGTTCTAGAGTTCTTACGGCAGAACCATGCTTCTGATGATCCTTGGGTAGCAATTGACGATATTCGAGAGCATTATCCGCCCCATGTTCAAATTGTTGTGACTGATGCTGATACTGGTTTTGATGCATGTGCAGCATCAGCTTTAGAGGGATACTTGTCAGTAGTCTAACGATAGAGGAGTTGATTTTGCTGTTCTAGTCTAGAATATTATCAGTTGAGGCAAATGCGATCGCACTTTTACTGTAAAGAGCCCTTGCCTTAACACGAATTTCTATGTTACGAATGACTTTGAACAAAACCATGCATCGATCACTCTTATAATATCATGTTCGGTTAATCACTTACACTTTGGTGGCAATAAGGCTCCGAGGCAGGAGGCTCCGAGGCAGGAGGCAAGAAAGAAGGTTGCAAGGTGGGAGGGAATTATAACTGTTTATCCTTTCCTTGATATAACTTCTCGTTCTTGTAGAGGAATTACTTCAAATCGCAAAGCTTGCACAGAGTAAAGAAAAAAGGACAAAGGGCAAGAGAGAAATAGGGTAAAGGGTTACAAAGTTCACGCCTCCTCACACACTACACGAAAACCGAAAGTGCCGTCGTGAAAGACGCCCGGATCATAGAGGATGCGAAACGCAGAACGGCAGCGTGCAGGATGGCTGAACCAGGAACCGCCCCGTAACAGCCGATCATCATTATCATTATTCCAGGCACTACCATCTGTTGGCGCACCTTGATAGTTATTGTGCCAACTGTCTGCACACCACTCCCAAACATTCCCATGCATATCGTAGAGTCCAAAGGCATTGGCTACTTGAAAATTTCCAACTGGGGTGGTTTGCCCTCGATATTCCCCCTTTGGCCCAGAATTGTAAGTTTTCATACCGCCATAATTTGCTAGTTTACTGGTGATTGTTTCCCCAAAATGGAAGGGGGTAGTAGTTCCAGCACGACAGGCATATTCCCATTCTGCCTCACTTGGTAACCGGTAGATGCGTTCAGTTTTTTTGGAGAGTCTGGCACAGAATTCGACAGCATCGTACCAAAAAACTTGTTCTACTGGGAGATTATCACCTTTAAACCTAAATGGCTCAGCCTTCAAGTCGCGATTAACTTTAGGTAAGGCTGCTACTGCCTTCCACTGTGCCTGAGTTACCGGATATTTGCCCATGAAGAAGGGTTGAACGGTTACTTCATGCAGTGGACTCTCCTTGCCTTCTCGCTCCTTCTCACTGGTTGGCGAACCCATCATAAATTTGCCACTGGGAATTGCCACCATCTCCAGCGTTACCCCATTGCTCAAGCCTTCTACAAAAAATTCTGCTTGACTGCGTTTGTGGTTGGTTTCTCTACCTTGAGAATCTACCGTTACTACATCAAACTTAAAGGAACGGTTAAGTTTCCAAACTTGATTAGCAATTACTGCTCCCACCAGCCCCACACAACCAAAACCGGCTAATTCAATCAATCGCCGCCTTGTCAAAATCAGCTGTGGTGTTGGAGGTGGTTGCTTCGGTGGATTGGAATAGCGATTTGTTTCTTCACAAGAGTCTTTTGCTGAATTGCTCAATCCTTTTGTCATATCGAACAGGTCTTCTCGTCCGATTTCCAGTAGAGCTGCGGGGAGTTTATGTAATCGCCCTTGGCGCTCCAACAATTCCCAAAGCTCTTGGGATTCTGTGCCCTTATCCCATCGATTCCTAGTTGAACTGCGAATATCAAAAAAAATTGCTAGATCACGCCAATCATCTCCAAGTCTGTGGCAAAATTTTAGTTTAGTCGGACCTACTTTATCTTTATCCATTTCCGTTCCCTAGAACTGTTCTTCCAACCACCTAGCTAAATCTTCACGATCTATAAACTCTAGTGCATCCCTTAATCTATAAAGCTGATTTCGCTCTTGCAACCATTCCCAAATCGCCTGACATTCATAACCTTGGCTAAACCGAGCACGTTTGTATTCAGGAATATCAAAATAATCTGCCAGATCTTTCCAGTCCTTGTTTAGCCGACGACAAAGCATAATTTTAGTTTTTCCTGAAAAATTTGGTGTTACTCTGGGTTGAACTCGATTGTTTTCTCGACACCCTATAGGATTTGACCTGAGAAAATTTACAACGTATGCTGCGGATGTTGCCGCAGCATACTCTTGCCACTCATCATTTTTATTCGGGTCAGCCCAATCACAAATTCCCTTCACCATAAGCATAGCAGGAGCAGAGTCTGCCTGATAAACCGCTAATGCAGTTCCAAAACTCTCCATTTCTATACCTATCAACTTAACCCAAGAACTTTGTAACTCTGGAATTGTAATTGTATCTGCAATCACTTTTTCCCCAGAGGCTACAACACCGAAGTGTACTTGAGGAATCACTCGTCTACTTGTGCCATCGGGTCTAGAAATCATCTTCTGATCTAATGCCCACTTATGATGTGGAAAATGACGCGCTTTCTCTATCAGTAGATGATCTGCTCGTAAAGCTTCAAAGCGACGTTCTGTACCTACATCTTTGAGTTTTCCTAACTCATATCCAACAATTTGCTCTGCAACAATTAAGTCTCCTAACAGACGATCTGATCCTTTCACACCTCCCATAATTCCTGTAAGGATTATCACAGTAGGATTCCAGACATCGATTGCTTGCGTTACAACACTTGAAGCTAGATTATTCCCCATACCCCCTAGGCAAAAAACTAGAACTTGATACCCGCTGTCAGAGTTTTCAGATTGAAGGTAAGACTTGTAAACTACGCGATTTTTAGTTTCTACCCTTTGTGGGGAATCAAGGTAACGTAGGACTGCATCACGCTCCTTGTCAAGTGCCGTTACAATTACTACATCAACTGAGTCGCCTTGATGCATATCCTTCAGCCTCTGATAATATTCTTTCGCTTTCACTATAGTAGTGATTGCTGTGGATAACATAGAAGTCCAGTTGTTTGTTACAAATACAAGGTTATTCTCCGGAGCGGTCTGTGTTGGGTCTCGCTATCGCTCTACCCAACCTACTAGAACACCAATTCACTAACCAGATCTAGATGTAGGGGCGAAGCATTCGGGCGAGAATTTATCCTTCAAACCCTAGTGTTTCAGTCCGAATGCTTCGCCCTGAGGTATCGATTTTGGCGTAAATAGGAATACTGAATCGGTGTTCTAGCGTGGCACACCTATAAATGGTGGAATAAATGTAGTGCGTTCGCGTAGCGTGCGCGTAAGCGCAAACATCTTGCTCGCTTTTCACTTAAGCGCGAGCGAGACTGAAGGCGATCGCATTTGATATTTTAGATTGACTCTCAACTTCCCTTTGTGACTTTGTGGTTCCTCAAATCAGAAGTTAGGGAACAGTGAGAAAGTTGACTATTCCCAATTCCCAATTCTCAATTCTCAATTCTCAATTCTCAATTCCCAATTCCCAATTCCCAATTCCCCATCTTCACCTGAAACAGCGGTAAATTTTCAACCAGTTCAATTTCAGCATTGTATTTCTTTTCCATTCCTGCTCGTAATGTTTCTGAAGGATGGAACAAAAATATATTGCTAAACTTAGCCGGAATTTGAGGCATATTGA
>JAAHGR010000064.1 GCA_010672425.1 Symploca sp. SIO2E6 | reverse complement strand
TCTACCAACCTTTGAAACTTCCTCGATGGTGTCTAAGTCTCGTCGGAAGCTGAGAAACAAGTCAGTGAGACAGATGTTGACGCTTTCTCATTACGAGTTCAAAACATTTATCAAGTGGAAAGCATGGGAGCAGTCTAAGGTGGTGATTGATTGCAACGAAGCTTATACGTCTAAAACGGTGTCATGGACAGGGGAAATCATCAAAAACTTAGGTGGAGCAAGAACAATTAAGTCTCTTTCCACTGGATTAAAGATGAATCGGGATCTAAATGGTGCTCGCGGGATTTTCCTACGGGCATTGGTTGATACGCCCTGGTTGAGAGAGCATCTCAATTTGTGTATTTGTTAGCAAATGTTAGCAAAAATGTATCGGAAGAAAAATACTGCCCTCTCTGTAGATTGGCGGTGGCTGGACATTGACGCAAATGGGAGGAAAGAACGTTGTCCCATCTTGGTAAGTTTCCAGGATATATCGTGCGATCGCTTTAACTCGTTTGGAGCTGGGTTTACGCTGGGCAAAGTCTGGTAAGTCTGGTTGATTGGGAACATAACACAGCCTATGCAATGACATTCTGCAAGAATACCGCTATCCAGGCTATCAAAATGTTCGCCTTCTCGATCAGGTAGAACAGGATTTATTCACCTACCGTTATGGTGAAATTTCAGATTATCAAGATTTAGCTTTCTGGACACAGTTTGAGTATGCTGTGCGTGATTGGCGTAACACAAACTATCCTCCGAATAAATGGAAGCGAACCAGGGCAGCCGTTACACTTTTCAACCATATTGTAGAAGACTGTGTTGATAAGCTGATGTGCAGCTAAATTGTATAATGCGAAAACGTGAAAATATTGTAGTGCGTTCCTATAGCGTGCGCGTAGTGCGAGCATCTTGCTCGCTAGTATTATACAAATTAAATGCGTAACAACTTACCATTATCAGCAGCTGCTCAAGTATTTCTGCCGCGCTGCATTAGAAACAACCCTAATATAGCGACAGAGTCTCTAGATGATTATATAGGAGTCTTTGATGTTCCTGTGATCGCTGGCTACTTCGATATAGTGGTTTATACTATTAGTTAGGACTTTGAAGTCTCCATCAAGAAAACAGATGCCAACTGCCCAGAACCCCGACTTCTTAAAGAAGTCGGGGTTCTTAAATGCTAGCAAACTTTGGGGTTCTTAAAACCTGGCAAACTAGGGCAGATAAATTCTCAATTCTCAATCACAAAGTAACTGCCAATTGTTTTTCCGGCAACTTGGTGTATTCTGCCACAATTTTATGGAATTGTTCCCCCTCAATAGTTTCCTGAGATAGCAAAATATCAACCAATTTGTCTACCAATGGCCGATTTTCGCGAATGATGCGACGAGCTTTTTCATGGCAACTTAGGGCAATACAGCGCTTTGCGATGTTATGAGGTACAGTAAGAAAAATCCCCCTAAATCCCCCTTAGAAAGGGGGACTTCTACTGCCCCCCTTTCCAAGGGGGGTTGGGGGGATAAAGGTGTACCACATAACAGCGAAAACTGCTGTATCTTGTACTTGCTGGTCAATTTTGGTTGCTACTTCTTCTGAATAATCTGAGCGAGTTGTCCAACCCCCACCGAGAAAGACCTCATTATCAGTTTGCAGTGAAAAGACAATGCGGCAATCATAACCACAAGAACATGAGAGCAAACCTGATAGTTTTCCTGTTAGCTTGTGAGCACCTAAGTTTGCTGCAAATATATCATTTTCCATGGCAGCAATAGTTTCCTCTATTCTTGCTTGTAAAGCAGCATTTCTACGGTCAAATTTTCGTAAAGCTCGTTTAAATTTGCTACTGACAACCAATTTATACATCGGCTGTACTTGGGTTATTGAGATATTCTCGTAATTCTTGGATTGCTTCAGTAGCAGTTTGTAATTTAAGCTGACTTGCTTGAAATTCAGCAAGAGAAGTTTTAGCATCTGAGGCTATTTCATCTCGCCGATTTGCAATAATTCGGTTTTTGAGAATTTGTACCAACATTTCTTGTTGCTCTAAAGGCAGTTCCATTACTGCATCTAAAACTTGATCTAGCTTATTCAATTATTTTCTCCTTTTTTATTTGTCCAGATGCTACTCATCCGATGAATTTCACCAACTGTGGAACTGGCATCCTGCCAGTGTTACATGTAGCTTGGTTAGAGCGATCGCATCCCCAGGCTAATTTACGAATCAAGCCAATCTTGTTCTTGGGTTTTACCTGCTTTATGTTCAGCGATCGCTAATCTAGAAATGCAATCGCACTGTGAGCAGCAAGAATTCTAGTATAACAGATCCCAACTGCCCAGAACTGCCCAGAACCCCGACTTCTTAAAGAAGTCGGGGTTCTTAAATGCTAGCAAACTTTGGGGTTCTTAAACACTGAACAATTAGGGCAGATAACTTCTCAATTCTCAATCACAAAGTAACTGCCAATTGTTTTTCCGGCAACTTGGTGTATTCTGCCACGATTTTACGGAATTGTTCCCCCTCAATAGTTTCCTGAGATAGCAAAATATCAACTAATTTGTCTACCAATGGCCGATTTTCACGAATGATGCGACGAGCTTTTTCATGGCAACTTAGGGCAATATCTTGTACTTGCTGGTCAATTTTGGTTGCTACTTCTTCTGAATAATCAGAGCGAGTTGTCCAACCCCCACCGAGAAAGACCTCATTATCAGGAGTTTCCAGAGCCATTGTTCCCAAGTCAGACATGCCATAAAGAGTTACCATTCTCCTGGCATTATCAGCTACGGCTCTGATATCACTACTCGCTCCCACTGTCACCTCATCATGACCAAAAATTTCTTCTTCTGCAGCACGTCCTCCAAGGTAAATCGTGATTTGGTCGATCAGCCAAGCACGACTGAAAAGACCACTATCAACCATTTCTTCGTTAAACATCTGTTGAGCAAAACCACCAACCCCACCGGAACGAGGAATAATCGTGACTTTATTCAAGGGGTCGGAATTTTTCAGTAGAGTCATTAACAAAGCATGTCCTACCTCATGATAAGCAATCAACCGCTTTTTCTTACTATCTAACAGGGGATTAAGAGTCATGCCAATGGTGACTCGATCAATCGCATCGTCAATTTCCAAGGGAGTAATCGCCTCTTTGCGCCGTCGTGCTGTCAAAATGGCAGCTTCGTTGAGCAAGTTAGCTAAATCAGCACCAGATAAACCAGGAGTGCGACGAGCCACCTTGCTTAAAGATACCTCCGGTGCTAGCTTCTTATTGCGAGCATGTACGTCCAAAATACCCAGACGACCGTTATATCCAGGGAGATCCACCGTTACTTGACGGTCAAACCTACCAGGTCGCAGTAGTGCTGTATCCAAGACATCGGGACGGTTAGTGGCGGCGATAATAATGATGCCACTGTTGCCTTCAAAACCATCCATTTCCGTGAGTAACTGGTTGAGGGTTTGCTCTCGCTCATCGTTACCACCGCCGATGCCTGCACCCCGTTGACGTCCCACGGCATCAATTTCGTCGATAAAAACTAAGCAGGGAGCATTTTCTTTCGATTTTTTGAACAAGTCCCGAACCCGGGAGGCTCCCACACCAACGAACATTTCCACAAACTCCGAGCCAGAAATACTAAAAAAGGGAACTCCAGCTTCTCCCGCGATCGCTTTTGCCAGGAGGGTTTTACCTGTACCCGGAGGACCAACCAGCAACACACCTCTGGGAATGCGTGCTCCGATGGCAGTGAACCGTTCCGGTTGCTTGAGGAAAGTAACAACTTCTTGCAGTTCTTCTTTAGCTTCTTCGACTCCAGCAACATCATTAAACAAAACACCAGTTTTCGCTTCCATCTGGAACCTGGCTCTGGATTTGCCAAAATTCATTGCTTGACCAGAATTACTACTAGAGCGACGTAGGATCATCATTAATCCAGCTAGTAATAGGAGCAGGAAAAATAAGTTCACCACTAGTCCTAAGGCAGCAGAGTTATCTGCACTGTGCTTAACCTTAAATTCAATGTTATGCTCACGGAGTTTTTTAATCAATTCCGGATTTTGCTCCAGCAGCAATACCTTCTGCGGCTCCTCTTCCTGGTTATACAATGTCACTTTAGCAACAACATTGGTTCCTTCGTCAATTTCTACTGTTTTTACATTTCCTTTCTCAATCTCCTGCAAAAGTTCACCATATTTCAGAGTGTTATCGTCGGCTTGTTCTTGCTTGTTGGTAGACTCCTCTGGCGTTTGTGCATAAGCTGGGACACCGAAGACTACTCCTTGAAAAATGAGTAAACTGGCGGCAAGACGCCATAATTTTTGAGGTGCGTGTTGTTTGGGTACTGGAGAAACATCTGCTTGCATCACCAGCTTGTTTGTCAGTTGGCTTGCCGGTTGAGGTTTCAGCCATGCTTTTATCCAGGAACTACTCTTCATCCGAATTTCCTTGTGCGTCTTGCCTTTTACTATTCTCTAGTTTAACTTTCCTCAAATAAGGTGGGAATTGGGAATTGGGAATTGGGAATTGGGAATTGGGAATTGGGAATTGAGAATGCCTCTCTCGTCTCCCTTGTCTACCTTGTCCTCCTTGTCTTATCCCACATTGTTCCTTACGCCTCCCTATGTCCGGTAAGATTGGAGGGTTGCTCTTCCTCACTCCCGAAAGACCCATAGATGTGAGACGTCAAAAATCAGGATAAAATTGTTAAGGGTGCTAAACGATCCTGAAGCACCAACAGAAATCTGGACTGACTATGTCTGGGCCACCGACGAAGCTGAAGCTACACAAAAATGTCAAGCCAAGGCTCAAATAGCTACGATGGATGGCAAAGCGCTGGTCAGATTGGAAGCTGACTATCTCAAAAAAACTGCCAAAAGTCAAGCAATCTAAAATCTAAAATCTCTCTGGTCAAGTAAGCCCAAAGTTAAGTGTTGAGTATTATGAAGCATTTTCGTCGATTAGCAGCATTGCTCTTAGTGCTAGTATTTCTCGGCTTCCCCCAAGCAGCACAAGCAGCTGGCTCTTCTAAAGTTGTACGCTCCCAAAGAGCCACAGATCTCAGTGGTCAAGATTTCTCTGGTCAACAGTTGGTAGAGAAGGAGTTTTCTAATGTCAATTTGGAGCGTAGTAATTTTAGCAACGCTAACTTACGCGGTGCAGTTTTTAAAGACTCACTGCTGAATAAGGTCAATTGGCACGGAGTAGATTTCACCTATGGGATCACTCATTTGGTAGACTTCACTGGTGCTGATTTAAGTGATGGCATTTTTGCCGAAGCAATTATGCTGCGCTCAACGTTTGATGAGGTTGATATCACCGGTGCAGACTTTACTTATGCAGTGTTAGATGGTCCCCAAGTACAAAAACTCTGTACTAGAGCATCTGGTGTCAATTCCAAGACTGGGATAGCCACTAGCCAATCTCTGGGATGTCGTTAGTTGGAAGGCAGGGGAGCTGGGGGGAGACAAGGAAGACAAGGGAGACAAGGAAGACAAGGAAGACAAGGAAGACAAGGAAGACATTCCCAATTCCCAATTCCCAATTCCCAATATGATATATTGAGATATATGAACTTACATAAAGAATGATAACAAAATTTTGTGTAAAAATATTCTTTTCTCTGCTGCTTCAATCCTATTGAGCCAATCAGGGCAATCTTGCTTACCCCAGGAAACTTCTGGAATTGTCAACGACCTTCAAACAATATGGTATACCAGGAAAAAAGCTTGGCTAGTGTTCTTGGCTGCCTCTTTTTTAGTTTCCGTGCCAGTGTTTGCTCAAGCACCTTTAGTACGTCAACTACCTGTGCTGAGCTTAGGGATGACCCTCGGTTGGGTATGGTTAGGATTAACCCTCTTTCAAGATTCAGCAACTCGCACCTGGGGGGATTTACTGCTGGGGTTTAGCTGGAGTTGGTTAGCTGGCTCAATTTATTGGGGTTGGTTCCGTTGGGAACCCCTAATCCATTTACCAATAGAAGCAATTGGTCTACCCTTTGCTGTTTGGGGTTTATGGTGTGGTTGGGGGAAAATCGGCAATTGGTTTTACTTGGGTTCACTGGTCGGTACAGCCCTAACAGATGTATATTTTTATGTAACTGATCTAATTCCTTACTGGCGTCAAGTAATGCAAGTTGACTCAGCCCTAGCTACATCAATCCTTCAAAGTGCGCTCGCGCAAGTTAAGACTCCTTGGGGAATTAGTTGTTCAGTCCTATTAGTTGTTTCGCTTTTGGTCATAGGTCTTTGGCCTTTGGGCAAAAAACAATTGCACTGGAAGGCATTTAGTGGGGCAGTATTGAGTACAATTTTGGTAGATAGTCTTTTTTGGCTAGCAGCTTCTCTAGCTTAAATGTAGTTAAATGTTTAATATGGATAATTTTTTTATCGGATCTAGTTGGTACTGAATCAATCGAGAATCATTAATTTGGTTTGAGAGATGAATGGTGCACCCTTGCCTTATGCAAGAGAGCTTACGGGATACCGCCAACCCTATCAATTCAGATAGTGTTGCGATCGCTGCATTATCCAGGAAATTCCTGTATTATGTGGCAGAACATGTATCAGTAGATCTATTTTCTTTCACACATTGCCTTTAAACTTGTCGTCGCTTCTATGCCTGTGGTGACTTTGCGCTCCACTCCCTACTTACTTCTGCAAACTGAAACCGGCAATCGCTATCTCCCTTTAGTAGGTAGTAATTGTTGGACAGTTGGCCGTAGTGATGATAATAACTTCGTACTCCCAAATCGCTGGATTTCCCGAAACCACGCGATGTTTCAATGTACTGAAGCTGGTGATTTTTATCTCATCGATTTGGGTAGCCGTAATGGTACTTTTGTCAATGGACGTCGAGTAACTGTTCCGGTTACTTTACGCAATGCTGATCGTATTACCTTTGGTCAAACTGAGCTAGAGTTTTATTGTCCATCTAAAGACCAGAAAGCAGATGTACGTCAGGTTTCTGAACATGAAACCATGACTTCAACTTTGCATGTGCGTCGCCTGATGTCAGTCATGGTAGTTGACATCCGTGACTTTACTGTGCTAACACGTCAACTTGATGAAAAAGTTCTTTCGGCTTTGATTGGCACTTGGTTTCGTCACATGGGCGATATCATTGGTAAATCTGGCAGTTGGGTGGATAAATACATCGGTGATGCGGTTATGGCTATTTGGTTCCATGATCCCCAAGGGCTGAGCAAAGCAGAAGCCCTGAAAATTTTACAAGCGGTGAGCGACACCAACAAAATGACCATGGCTCTTTCCGAGGAGTATACTTTACCTTTCCCACTACGAATTGGGACGGGAATCAATACTGGTTATGCGATGGTTGGTAACACTGGTAGTGGTAGCCGTCCTGACTATACGGCTATTGGTGATACAGTGAATGCGGCTTTTCGCCTGGAATCTGCCACCAAGCAAATTGGTCTCAATATTGCTTTAGGAGAAGATACTTACCGCTATATCTCAGCCCTAGGGAATACAGAGGAAGTCTTCAAGCAATACACAGTCAATTTGAAAGGTTATGATGCTCCCACAACTACCTATGCTGGCAATTATGAAGATATAGATAAGTTTTTGCAAGCTTCTAGTTAGGTTGTTGTTTGTTGTTTGTTGTTTGTGCTAATTATGGATTACTAATGGCCAATGACCAATTAACTTGAATGATGCCGATCTACTTATTGGGAACAGTTTTGAGACAAAATACTTCAAGATAACTGTACCTTCAACATCTACCCTTACAGGAGTAATGGGTTCTATGATTAGCTCTTTATGGACAAACCCTTCCAGTTTACTTATTGGTACAACATTTGCCCTTATAGGAATTACGACTACACCCTCGGCAGCAACTACCCTCACCGGCTTTCAAACCCTCGGTAGCGATATGGGAGGGATGCAGATAACCGTAAATTTCTTTGATGGTACTTCCCAAACCTCAACCTGGGTTCCTACCGATGGTGTTTCCGGAGGTGCATTCGGCAGTAATTGGTCTCTGACTCAATCAGGTAATACTTTCGGTTCATTCAACAATCCCTGGAACTTCAACTATATCGGTACTAGTAGTGTTGCTGCCTTAATTATTGATGCGTTCCCCGGTAACACAGTATTTGATGTTTTACCTGACCTCACTGGTCCCCGTCAAACAGCAGGTTCAGCTGATGGTTGGGCTTTTCAAACAGTTTTTGGGCTTGCACCAACTTCCTTTAACTATTCTGTACCAATCGATATCTCCCGAGGAGACCTCTTTGGTCGTCTTTCCTTATTCTGGAACACTGGGTTTACGGGACTAATGAGATTTTTGGCAGATACGGATAGTGGTACAGCATTCGATCCTGTCCAAACCCAAGCACCACCACCACCACTGCCACTACCACCAACTCCAACGCCGCCACCGCAGCCACCGCCACCACCGCCACCACCGCCACCACCGCCACCACCACCAAATACGGTACCCAACCTAGTTGGTTTAAATATTCCTACAATTCAAGAAGGTCAATTGGCCACAGCCTTTCTATCTGCCACAGACCCCAACTCAGATGCGATCGCCTTTTTACTGAATGGCTCTGAGGTAGGCACTGATAGTAGTACTACAGGAACCCGTTCCTTAACTACTAACCTAGGTCTGTTTGCCGATAATGGTGTTCATACCTATACGGCTCAAGCTAGGGATTCCCAAGGAGGATTAAGCAACATTGTTACTCAAAACTTAATTGTCGAAAATGTCGCACCAACCCTGAGTAATCTCAGCCTCTCCAGTAACGTCATCTACGAAGGTCAATCGGCTACAGCCTCCCTGTCTGCCACCGATCCGGGAGCAGATGCCATCAGCTTCTTCCTGAATGGTAACAATGTGGGCACCGATGGGAGGATTTCCGGAACTCGGACAGCTAACCATAATCTGGGGGTTTTTGCTGACGAAGGTACTTTCACCTATACGGGTCAAGCACAGGATAAAGACGGTGCTTTTAGTAATACTTCTACCCAGCAACTAACGGTCTTGAATGTGGCTCCCACGATCACCCAGCTTACTCAAGATTTGGTAGTCAATGTCCATGAGTTGTTTGATTTTTCTGCAACTGCCACCGATCCAGGTGTCTTGGATATTCTTACCTTTGACTGGGATTTTGACATGGATGGCCTCTTCGATGACTTCACTGGTACAAGTGGACAGTGGTCTTTTGGTTCATCCGGCACCTATGATGTGGCGCTGCGCGTCTCTGATGGTGATGGCGGTTTTGCTTTTGGTGAGTTTTCTGTTACTGCAGTGCCGGAGCCATCTTCTGTGCTGAGTCTCCTCAGTATTGGTGTTTTCAGTATTGGTGCCTTCCTCAAAGGTAAACAGAATTGAGAATTGGGAATTGGGAATTGGGAATTGGGGAATTGGGAATTGGGAATTGGGAATTGGGAATTGGGAATTGGGAATTGGGAATTGGGAATTGGGGAATTGGGGAATTGGGAATTGGGAATTGGGAATTGGGAATTAATTTCACTCATTCTTCATTCTAAATTCTAAATTCTAAATTCTAAATTCTAAATTCTAAATTCTAAATTCTAAATTCTCTTCAACCCAATTTTGGTTAAAGATCGATTGATAAATCCGGTTACTAACTCGGATCTTCCCCTGTTCCTTGACGACTAACCCTGACAACAGTAATTCCTTTTCTTCAGGAGTATCACAGGGTACAATTTCTCCTTGCTGCTGGATTTGCCGATAAATCTCTAGTAGCCTAACCGATTGCTTACTTCTTAAAAGGCGATCGCGGATGGTTCTCAAATGCTCTGGTTCATCCTGGGATTCCCAATCTTCTAGGATCAACTTTCGCACTAAATCGGCAACCCAGGCTGCTTCTGTGTTGGTCGGGAGCGGGGATGAAGTAGTACGGATGAATTGGCAGAGCTTTTGGGTCAAAAAAGGTTGACCACTAGTCCAGGCTAATACTTCTTTGAGCAATGTTTGAGGATTGCTCACTTTCTCTGCTAATCCTTGCAGTAGAGGTTGTGCTTCATGCTCTTTAAAACCCTCTAGTTGAATCGCCTGACCAATATTAAATGGAGTTCGTAGGTTGTCAACCATTAAGTTACTAGGGGTGGCCACGCCAAAAAAGGCAAAAGTTATCTGTCGATATTCGGGATTGAGACTACGCTGATTATAGCAGGAGCGAATCAGAGCGAAAAAGTCATTGACTGGAAACTTTAAACTCAAGACACTATCGATTTCATCGATAAACACTACCAGCTTTTTCGGCATAGACTCATCGGTTTGAGTAACTGTAGGCAGCAAAATTTCTTCAATGAATTCGCTGAGCCGTTGCACTGGAGAAAGATCTCCTTGCTCCTGCCACCAAGTTTTGAGCTTCACTTTTCTGGACAAACGAAAAGTTCGCCATAGTTCTACGGTCAAACCCTTGTACCATTGCTCCGGTGTAATGTTTTCCATGCCAATACGAGTGAGATCGATCGCGCCGCAGCTAAATCCCTCATGATGGAGATGGTTCATCATACGTACCATCAGGCTGGATTTACCCATCTGCCGGGGATTGAGGATGTAACAAACTTCCCCGCGCTTCAAGGCTTTGTAGAGATAACGATCCGCTGAACGCACGACATAAGTGGGAGCATCCATCGGCAGACTTCCCCCGACTTGATAGTCGAAGGTTGAGGTTGGTTCAGCACTCTTGAGTAGCTCGTTTTCAAAGATTAGTTCCGCTTGGGTGGCTTTGAGAACTTCTAGGGTTTGGGAGAGTTCCTCAGTGCGCTCTTCTACTCTTTGTTCTAGATTTTCATATAAACGGGCATTTTCAATGGAAATAGCTGCTTGAGCGGAAAGAATTCTTAAGATTTCCAGGCGATCGCTAGTAAAGGCACTAGTGGTGAGATTATTTTCTAAATAGATAATGCCGCTGAGTTTGCCCTGATTCAGTAAGGAAGTGCAGAGAATCGATTTAGGCTGGTTAGCAATAATGTAGGGGTCAAGGGTAAATTGTCCCTCCTGAAGTGCATTATTTAAGATGACATTTTCCTGGGTACGGGCAACATAGTTGATTATGGTAACCGGTAGAATTGGTGTCTGGGTGTCCGTATCGACAGAATCAATGGGAAGGGAATCCAGTAGAGTCACGTTATCAGCATCTACTGCACCTTCCGCTTCGATTACCCATTGCCGATCTTGTTCCAGGATCAGAAAGCCTGTTTGAGCACCGCCATTTTCAATGAGAGTTTTCATTAACTTAGCCAGCAGTTGGTCTAGTTTAATTTCGCTAGCTAAGACTTGAGAAGCTTTGGTAACTGTGGCGATATCCAGTACTTGGGGATTGGTATTCGCAGTGGATTCAGTTGTTCTAATACTTTGCTTTTCTTGAGAGTTGTTCATCTTCCTGAGAAATTGGGGGTATTCAGCTTCTAAGGCTTGAACTTTAGCTGTTGCACCCCAGCGAGAATAACAATGATGAGCATTTTTGAGGTATAATCGTCCTATTTCTTCTCTACCTAAAGAGAGGTAAAATTCTGCTGCCCGTTCGTAGGCAATGGCTTCTTCATGGATAAATTCCGATTTTTTAGCTCCTTGAATTGCTTGTTCATAAAGTTCTTCGGCTTGCCAATGTTGTCCTAATACTCGTGCTTTCTCTGCTGCTACTAAATCGAATTTGTGTTGAAAGTTTTCTGGGCAATCACCAGCCCATATTTGCATCTCTTGCTGATTTTTTGCTACTTTTTCCAAGAGGTGTTGTTGCTCCTCTATAGTACAGCTGCGATGATAAGTCAATAAGGAAAGAGAATCGTAAAAGTTGTGTTGTGGTACAGTAAGGTGTGAACCAATACTGGCGATATATTTTGCTGTATTAATTGTATGCTCAAAAGCTTGATGCGAATCTTGTAAAAGATAATAAACTATTGTTTTGTGTAAGTAGAAGGTGAATAATAGCCATTCGTTTTTAGTTTCAATATAGGTTTTAATCTTGTCTTCTTCTTCTGATTGAGAATTACCAATTAAGATTACTTCTTTTTGGCCAGGTTTGGCGATTAAATTGTCAACCAGATTCTTGGGTATTTTTACATAATCGATCAAATATTTTTGCTTGGTTGTTTCAATGAGCTTGCTGTGTTTTTTGGTATCATTATTGACTTGCGTTAAATCATCTCCACCGAAAAATTTAATTAAACAGTAATCTAGAGAGACATAACCAGAATGTTCATGATCTCCTTGATTGATACCTTTGAGGAAAGTATTGAGTAATTTGTCCCGTGCTATTTCTTCTTTGAGAGATGTTTTCCAATGCCAAATAAATGCATAATATACGTGAATTGCCAAGGATTCTGATTGAGGTAGCTCGAATTTATCTAGTAAATTCATGGACAATTCACCAAACTTATACCCATAATTCATATCTTTGATTACTCCACACAGCAGGAGTCCATACAAGCCATAAGTAACAGCAGCTTGAGGATAATTGCCATATTGAAGACAAAGATTAAGTAGAGTTAATACTACCTGAGCAAATAACGAAAAGTTAGTCGTCATCGTCGGTGCAAGCATCTGCTGCAATATTTGTACCGCTGCTAGTTGGTATTTGTCAGCTATTACAGGTAGATTGGTTAAATCTGCAATTTTTTTATCCTGCAAGAGGGATTTAATGTCTTGCTGTTGTTGTTGGATTTTCTCATAGATATCGATTGGTTGCTCAGAGATATCGATTCCTAGTTGTGATAAAATATTAATCGCTGTATCTATAGCACGATGACTGTCGAATATGGCGAAGTAATACAAGACCTTGATGCGATAAACTTCCACCACATCGATAATATCCTTAGCTTGTGTGATCATCGTTTCGGCAAAACCTTCGATGCGCTCAAATTCATTATTTAAATAGAGTAGTTCTAGAATCTCTAGATGGATTTCTAAGGTCAATTGATAATCTGCTTGCCAACTCAGATCTGGCAATAATTCCAAGCAATTTTCTAAGTAGTTGAGAGCTGGTTGATAAGCGATTGAGGCTTTCGCCTTTTTCCCAGCTTGAAGATTTAATTTGGCCAACTGATACTTTGCTACTTGCTCAGGAATTAGTTCCGACCCTTCGTTGAGTTGATTGACAATCTCAAAAGTATTTGACTCTAATTCATGGGCTTGAGTATTTTCCAGGAGGAAATAACCGATTCGCAGATGCACTGATTTTTTCTGCTCTTCTGGAATCAAAGCATAGGCAGCTTGCTGAACTCGATCATGCAAAAATTTGTAGGGGATATAGTTAGGGATTTGGGGAATAAAAGTAGAACCACTTGCGGAACTATTACTTGCTATCTCTTCTTGATTCCACAGCAACGGTATTTTATAGTCATTACTCAGGGGTAGAATTAAACCGGCTTCTAGGGCTGGCTGTAGTTCCCTAGCTGTAGCTATTGGAGATTGATTATTGACGGTGCAAAGAACTTCTAAATTAAATTGGTTGCCAATACAGGCTGCTAATTGCAAAATCTTCTGAGTCTTGTCATCCAGTTTGGTAATCTTGCCGATAGTTAGGTCAACGACATTATCAGTTATGCCTACCCTTTCGATTTCTTCAATATTCCAGTGCCAACAATTTTGATAGCGATCGAAGGACAACAGATTGTCTCGATATAGAGATTGGAGTAGTTGAGTTAGGAAGAAAGGATTGCCTTGGGTTTTCTGGCTGATTAAATGGGCTAGGGGTTTTGATGTTTCTGTGGTACAATTTAAGGTATCGGCAATTAATTGATTGATATCCTGCATTGCCAAGGGTAGCAACCAGATCTGATTAACCCTTGCTCCTGCTTTTTGTATCCGCTCTAAGGATTGGCTTAAAGGATGAGTCTCATCAACCTCATTATTTCGATAGGCGCCGATAAGCAAGAGATATTGGCTCTCCACATTGGTGGCTAATCGCTCTATTAAATTCAAAGAGGCTAAATCTGACCACTGTAAGTCGTCAAAGAAGAGCACCAATGGATGTTCTTGGTTAGTGAAAACACCAATAAATTTTTGGAAGTATAAATTAAATCGATTTTGAGCCTCAGTTGCTCCTAGTGGCTCGACGGGAGGCTGTTGGCCAATAATCTGCTCCAATTCGGGAATGACATCAATGATGAGCTGACCATTATCTCCCAAACTCGCTAAAATTTTCTGCCTCCAAGTTTGGAGTGCTGTTTCAGATTCACTGAGCAACTGCCGGATTAAGTCTTGAAAGGCGAAAGCGATCGCCCCATAGGGAATGTCTCGCTGCAACTGGTCAAATTTTCCCCTAGTAAAGTAGCCTCGCTGGCGTAATATCGGTTGATGAATTTCATTAACTAAGGCTGATTTACCGATTCCTGAATAACCAGAAACCAGGATCATCTCGCTGCTCCCTTGACTAACTCGCTCAAACGTGGTCAAAAGTTGGGTAATTTCGGCTTCTCTACCGTAAAGCTTTTCGGCGATGACGAAGCGCTCGCTCATGTCTTGAGTTGCTAAAGGAAACGGGTCAATTCGCCCTAAACTCTGTAACTGAGTCAGACAGGTTTCTAAGTCGGCTTTAATTCCCTCAGCACTTTGGTATCGCTCTTCAGGAATTTTGGCCAATAATTTCATGACAATATCTGAAACCGCTTGGGGTATTGGTTGAGCAGTTGAACTTAAGGTTGCTACCAGCTCATGGGGAGGAATAGGTTGTTGAGCAAGATGACAATGAACTAATTCGATAGAGTCAGTAGTGGCAAAAGGCAATTGATTGGTGAGTAATTCGTAGAAGGTAGCACCTAATGCATAAAAATCGCTGCGGTAATCTATCCCTCGGTTCATTCTTCCCGTTTGCTCTGGGGCAATATAAGCTAATGTTCCTTCTAATCGTTCAATATTGCCCAGGGTCTGAATCTCCCGAGATAAGCGGCTTGCAAGGCCAAAGTCGATAATTTTGAGTTGTTGTGTTGCTGGGTTATAAACGATATTAGAGGGGTTAATATCCTTGTGGATAATCTTAGCTGCGTGAATAGCAGCCAAGGCTTTAGTGGTTTTAATTGCGATCGAGAGAAATTCTTCGAGAGCTCCTGAGGAGTGATTCCTATCCCCTTCATCCTTTACCTCCTGCCTCCTGCCTCCTGCCTCCTGCCTCCTGCCTCCTGCCTCCTGCCTCCTGCCTTCTGTCTCCTGCCTCCTGCCTCCTGCCTCCTGCCTCCTGCCTCGATTAGCCATTAATCCTTTTAAAGATTCACCGCCAAAGTCTTCTAACAACATGACTAGACTATTTTCATACCGCTGCAAACCATAGACATTAATCACTCCATCAGTATTTAAGGAGCGGGTCACTTCATATTCAAGCTTGTAGCGAGTTAATTCTGATGGGCTAGGATAGTCTTCTTTAAGAATCTTTAAGATAACCGGTTGATGGTTAGGTTGGAGAATCCCTCGATAGACTAATGAATTAGCACTTTCGTAGATTTGTTGGCTAATCTGATAATTGGCTTCAATGTTGTCTGGCTGCTGCTCCATAGTAGGTTTGATTCAATCCTGGAAACCTTTTTCTACAAGCTTTCCAGGATTTTATCATAGTGCCTCAAGTCTGGGCTACACTAGAGTCCCTAATTAGAGTCCTCAGTTTCAGCAACTTTTAGCAGTTAAGTGCAAGTGAGGGGAATATAGGGATAGGGAGGTCGAAAATAGTCCACATCTATTAGATAGTTGCCATTAGTGTCTTTTTTATAAAAGGGAAAATTATCCTCTTCGTCTGGGTCTTCTTTTGCATCAGCCCATCTTTGCATATTCCCTGGCTCGGCATCAGCGGGGATGGGCGGATAGGGCATAATAACATGATAACCTACCCAAGGTTTTTCATTACTAATAATGAGCTCTTTGACATCACCATTAAATCGATTCCAATCTACTTCTAAAGTATACTGCATAGTGATTTCCCCTGTGCTTAAAATAGATGGATTAATTTGATGGTATTCACTTCCTCTTTTATAATAAGCTTGTCCGGCTAATAAGAGAGACAACGATATTCCTTGCCAAGCTTTGCTGCTAGGCAAAATCAGAAATCTCGTTTTTTCTTGATCAGGTTCGTCGTAAGGTTTTAAAGGTAAGTAAACCTGCTCATCACAGATGTTATCAGGGGAATCTGCTCCACCATAAAGCAAAATTTCTCTGGCAATGAGACCATCTAGAACTTTATAGGGGATATCACCCCAATTACCTGAAATAAATTTACTCCACAACAAAGTATCGCATTTTTTCGCTTCCAAGTAAGCCCACCAAGTTTTAGCGATTAACTGAGATAGTTTGCGACTATGTAGTAAAAATCGTATTGGGGTATAATAATTCCCCAACTGGGTTGTATAATCACTTAGCTGAGGTGTTGAATTATCCTGAGTGGTTAAAGGCTCCTCATTGAAGGAATTAATAAACTGATTTGAAAAAACAACTCCTGGCGATGGCAAATATGAAGATAGGTATTTGGGATTACCGTATTTGGGATAATCCTCCAGATTGTTAACTGTCTTGTCATCGAGTTGAAAAGAGCTAAAGTATTGAGTTTCTATATGGTTATGTTCATCGTTTTGATTACCTGGTTGAGGTAGTTCCTCTACATGCTCTTCCTCTACATGACCTCTTTTTTTTGCCAGTATGCTTGTCATTATGTTCTGGCATGGTTGATCTTCTCCATCAGGTTTTACCAATAGAATCTGGTAATAAGTATCTACATGAAATACGCTTCCGGGTAACATTGGATCAGAACTTCTGTTTGAGTTAACCATTGTTGTTTTCTCCTACATAGTTTGCAATTCGAGACAAATTGTAAAAACGGCGAGGATTATGCCACAAAATCTTGTGAACAGTTTCCTGAGACAAGGTTTCCTCAAGCTTGACCATTTGGGCAACGATGTCTGGCTTGTGATCCATATGAGGATAATCCGAACCGAAGATCATGTTATCCGTGCCAATATATTCCATCACCTGAGCCAGATAAGGTTCCGAAGGCTCAATGCTAATAAAACACTGGCGACGAAAATATTCTGAAGGCTTCATTCTGACATGATCTTTGACCTCCCAATATAAGTTTTCATACTCTTCATCCAGTCGCCACAACCAGTAGGGTAGCCAACCACAACCAGATTCTAGAAAAGCCACTTTCAGCCGAGGATGACGCTCTAATACTCCTCCTTCAATCAAGGCAAGTAAAGCCATCATTTGCTCCATCGGATGAGAGCAAGCATGGGTAGCAAAGCTGGTGTTGAACCTTTGGGTACCAGTAGTCGGTAAGCGGCTGTAAGCACCTTCGTGAATACCGACTGCTATACCTAACTGCTCGCATTCCATCCAAAATGGTTCGTAAGCCGAGTCGCTCAACAGTCTTCCCTTTACCGGGTTAGGGCGCAAAAACACTGCCCTCCAACCAAAATCAGCAATCTGCTGTAACTGAGCAACCAATGACTCGGGCGCGTGCAGATTAACTGCTCCTATCGCCTGTAATTTATTGGGCTCGTAGCTGCAGAAGTCCTTTAACCAACGGTTATAGGCATCGGTAAAAGCACCTGCCACTGCCGGTTGCATGGAATCAACTGCCCACAGCCACAATCCATAAGTAGGGTAAAGGAAGGCGACATCAATCCCCATCCCTACCATTGCTTGCAGGTGAGACTCGACATTGTAACCTTGGAGATAAGCATGAGGATGAGCTTGCATCATCTGCTGATTTGCTGCAGCGCGTACTTGCTCGGACATCTTGACGACAATCTCTTCACCTTGAATTTTCATCTCGGCTGAGGGAGCAAAGTTTAAAAATTCCGGTGCGAGATATTCCCTCCAAATGTTGAGAGGTTCAATCACATGGGAATCGGCATCGATAATTGAGTATCCGTTGAGCATAATCTGGCAATCTATCTATTATTAATGAAGCAGCTCTCCAATGACATTTACTCTATATACAGCAGTTTGCTCTGCTATGCGGTACTTATATTTTTTTGCTACGAGAGTTATTTTCCTGTATATCTGAATAAATAACAACTCATAAAACTCATATAAAAACTCATATAAAAGCTCATAAACCTCTGCTAAGTGATCTTATCCCTCTGTTGCTCTGGGCTTTTAACTCATCTTGTGATGAGTGTGCCAATATGCCTTGGTCTTTCTCTATGAGATTTTAGATGAGGTAAAGTATGAGGTTGATATAGGTTTTAATATGAGTTTCAGGTCACGGGATGAGTTAAGGTATGAGGTTTGAGTGCGATCGCCGATCTTGTAACCTTGCGCCTTAGCGTGAGAAATCCCTAGCTTCATAAACAGTTACTTCATGGTTAGCCCCATAATCTTGTTTTAAAACCTCAGCTAAGATTTTTAAGCCATGTATGTGACCTTCTGGTTCATAAAAACCTAAGTTTCCTACCATAGCAATTTGCCACAAAATCAAGATGCTGGTGGGGTCAAATTTGCGCCCCCGTATCAGAAAATCTGTTGCCTCAAAACTCTGACAGCCGTTTTTGCCTGGATCCAGACCAAGGTCAGCAAACAGACAATCTTCAGCGGAAATACCTGGTAACATTTGCGCCCGAAATCCTTCTTGTCTCGCCTGTTTAATAGCTGCATGGGCAGGATCGGCGAAAACCCCGGGATGGCCGTAAAAAACAGCACAAACATGCAAACCCTGACGCACTTCTGTCAAGATCCTGGCAGTCATCTCTCGATAGGTATCTCTCCGTCGTCGGTTGCTCCGGTCATAGGGCAGTGCTTCTGCGGTAGCATTCAATTCCTGGAGCCATTTAGCTGTTACTGGATCAGCTAAGGCAAATAAAACCTTATCTGCTTGTTCGATCCAGGCTTTGGCTCCCAAGGTCAAATGACCTGCCAATTGAATACCTGTACCCACAATTGTTAAGGAACCTGCATTCAAATTCAATTTCCTCTACATAAATTGCTTTTCCCTCCCCTCTTCCCCATTCCGGGTTTCCTGCTCTCAGCAATATAACCGAAAGAGAAAGAAGATTTAGATTTTTTAGCTATGAGAGTTATTTTCCTGCATATCTGGATAAATAACAACTCATAAAACTCATATAAAAACTCATAAATCTATGCCAAGGAGTGCTTATCCCTTTGTTGCTCTGGGCTTTGAGCTCATCTTGTGATGGGTGTGCCAATACACCTTGGTCTTGGTTGTATGAGGTCAGGTATGAGATTTAGCTAGGTTTTGTATGAGTTTGCTGGATCACGGGATGAGGTAAAGTATAAGATTGAGATGGGTTAATTAAGAATTGGGAATTGGGAATTGTCAATTGATGGACAAAGGTATGAATATAGCACCTAACACCTAACACCTAATAACAAACCATGCCCAAATGGTTTAACACTGCCGGTCCTTGTCAAGCCGACATTCACTATATGCTCTCCCCCTTAGGGCGACTACCTAAACTAACTCGCCTGATTGAGCAACGGGGTTACTTTGTTATCCATGCACCCCGGCAAACCGGCAAAACTACTGCTATGCTGGCTCTAGCTCAGCAGCTTACTGCTAGTGGACAATACACTGCCGTGATGGTATCAGCAGAAGTGGGAGCAGCTTTTTCCCAGGATCTAGGAGCAGCAGAAAAAGCGATGCTGGGCAGCTGGCGGGATAGTGCCGAAGACTATTTACCGGAGGAACTCCATCCACCGGAATGGCCTGATGCTGATCCTGGAGTGCGCCTCAAGGCTGCTTTAAGAGTTTGGGCAAAAACCTCCCCCCGTCCCTTAGTCGTCTTTATTGATGAAATTGATGCTTTGCAAGACGAAATCCTAATTTCCGTGCTCCGTCAATTGCGCTCTGGGTATCCCCAACGTCCCCAAAAATTTCCCCAAGCTTTGGCCCTAATTGGCGTGCGGGATGTGCGGGACTATAAGGTGGCTTCGGGAGGCAGTAAGCGCCTCAATACTTCTAGTCCTTTCAATATTAAGCTAGAATCCCTAACCATGCGCAACTTTACCGCAACAGAAGTAGCCCAGCTATATGGGCAACATACTACAGAAACGGGTCAAGTGTTTTCCCCTGAAGCGGTACAAAGGTCTTTTGAGTTGACCCAAGGACAACCTTGGTTAGTCAATGCTCTAGCCAAGCAAATTGTAGAAGTGATTGTGCCAGACCAACAAGAGGCGATCACGACTAATCATGTGGACCAAGCTAAGGAAATCCTGATTCAGCGGCAGGATACTCACCTCGATAGTCTAGCTAGCCTGTTGCGGCAAGAACCGGTGCGATGTATCATTGAACCGATATTAGCCGGACTTGACTTAGGGGACATCCCCAACGATGACCGACAGTTTCTGGTAGACTTGGGTTTAGTTGTCCGAGATCCCACCAGAGGATTGACCCCAGCTAATCCGATTTACCGAGAAGTCTTACCCAGGGTGTTAGCTAGTGGACCTCAGGATAGTTTGCCTGTGATTAAACCTAGTTGGTTAACTCCTGAAGGGAAACTTAATCCAGAACAACTTTTAACAGCTTTTCTTGCCTTTTGGCGACAGCATGGGGAACCCTTACTCAAAAGTGCTCCCTACCATGAGATTGCCCCCCACTTAGTCCTGATGGCCTTTTTGCATCGGGTGGTGAATGGGGGTGGTACTGTGGAAAGGGAATATGCTATTGGAAGCGATCGCATGGACTTGTGTCTGCGTTATGGGGATGTTACCCTCGGCATGGAATTGAAAGTATGGCGACAGGGACGCCCAGACCCTATCAAAGCGGGACTAGAACAGTTGGAGCGCTACCTAGCGGGGTTGGGGGTGAATCGGGGGTGGTTGGTAATTTTTGATCAACGCCAGGGACTACCGCCAATTGCAGAGCGCACTACAATAGAAGAGGTTATGATGCCGAGCGAGCGCACTGTGGTGGTGATTCGAGGATAATTGGGAATTGGGAATTGGGAATTGGGAATTGGGAATTGGGAATTGGGAATTGGGAATTGGGAATTGGGAATTGGGAATTGGGAATTGGGAATTGGGAATTGGGAATTGGGAATTGGGAATTGGGA
>JAAHGR010000639.1 GCA_010672425.1 Symploca sp. SIO2E6 | reverse complement strand
ATTGAATCAACACAAGCCTAAGGCTCCGAGGCTCCAAGGCTCCAAGGCTCCAAGGCTCTAAGGGAAGCTGACTTGTTTCTCTTATTCTTTTTGGGGCGGAAGTCCCTAAAGATGCTCATTACTCATTCAGCAGACCCTAATTAGAAGAATGAGCTGAGGGAGAAGAATTCTTGAAGCTCCCAAAAAACAAAAAACAAACGACAAACGACAAACAACCAACAACCAACAACAATTACCAAGGATTACCAATCATCGTGAAAGCACTCCAGTAAAAGGGATGACTCAGGTCTATGTTATCTAACTCCTGCAACTGAGGTGGCAGGGATAAACTACCACTTTTACTGACTAATTTACGTCCTTCGATGCGCACCTCGTGGTTGAGCATTGCTAGCTGTGCATGTCTCAAGGCTTGGGTTTTAATCGGTGCTGTGTGTAACTGTTCATAAAAACTTCTCATTAGTCCCAATGTCCCCGTATCGCTGACATACCACAGACTCGCTAAAGCTGATTTGGCTCCTGCTAGTACCGCTAATCCGGCAAATCCTAATTCGGCTTCGTTATCTCCTAAGGCTGTGCGACAGGCACTTAATACTACTAACTCGACTGCTGGGTTACTCCAACCTAAATCTCTGAGAGAATCTAAGGTTAGCTTGGTATCCCATAACTGAATATGGGAGTTTCCTGGTTTGCCTGGTAAAAAGTCACCATGGGTAGCTAAATGAATAATGCCAAATGGTTTACGGGAGCGAATTTGTCTGAGTTGAGCATGGGTAAACTCTTGATTGAGGAAGGATTCACCAGGCCACAAGGCATCAGCGATGATGTCTAGTTCTAATGGTACTGCAGGTAAGGGATTGCGGTCTGAGAATTTCTCGGCTCCCATAGCTAGGACTTCGACGTGTTTGAGATTGACATGACTAGTATTGGTGAGGCTGAGGGTAGGCATTAATCCGACACTATATTGTTCAATGAGAAAGCCAGTGCCATCATGGAGGGCAGCAATGGGTAGCGATCGCAAACCTTGGTCTAGAATAAACACTAGGTTCTGGATTTGTTGTGTTTCTAAGTCAGCTTGTAGAGGTGCAATTAACCATTGATGGAGTTGTTGTGCTGGATCCAGATAGCCAAGGGCATTTTCTACATTGGTAACATTGAGGCGAAACTGTTGCGCTACTCGGATCACTTCCTTACGGGTTTTACCTACACGTCGTCGAATCGGTTTACCATCGGAGGTAACTAGTACTAGTTCTAACTCGTCATTGGCTGAATTTGCTGATGGTAATTGTCTAATTTCCTTAGACTCAGCTGTGGTTGGGGAACTAACGGTTGAAGGAACAAAGAAGGCATAAATTAGAGCCGGTTTAACACCGGTGGATTCTTCAACCTGATGGAGGGTAGCTTGAGCTTGTTGTAGGTTAACGGTGGGAGTATCGCTAAGTCCCAAATGCTCTTCAAAAGAATTGTTGATGCTTTCTTCTATTTCTTCTACTGCTGTATCAACTTCTAGGGAGGCAAGTTCTCTGATGATTGCTGGGTTTCCTTCTTGTAAAATTTCACTGAGATCTACAGGATTAATGATGGATGTTTGAACAACAGTGGAGTTCGAGTTAGGGTCAAAGTTATCACTAGGACTAGGGGGTGGCTCATCAACACTAATAATTTCAATGTTGCCTTCTTGGTGAGTAAAGAGGAAGGATGCTAGCGGGTTAATCGTAAAGTCACCACTGGTGATGGTTCCTACTGTGCTGTTACTGTTGCTTGTGCCGACATCAAAGGCAATTTCTCCATTCCCTCCATGGCGAATACTAATCGGACCGCTACTATTAGCACCGATGGTAGAAATGCTGGCTGCTAAGCCATTGGCAGCGATGAAGCTGTCGGTAGCTTGGAAAAAGCTGTCAGTAGTAATGTCTACTCTACCGCCTGTGGTTCCTCCTTCGGCGTTAATCGAATCCACTTGGATTGCTCCGGGTGAGGAGAGGGTGACATTGCCAGCTACTCCTAAAACTCCACGAGAGTCGATTTGTCCGGTACTAATTTGGGTATTGGCGCTAACCTCGATATTACCACCATTGAGAGCTCCCGATGAGTTGAGGTGATTGATGGTCACTGCTTGAGTTTGGCTGTGCAAAGTAATATCACCCCCATTACCATTACTATTACTGGAATCTAAGGTAATGGTTCTGGGGTCAATCGAACTATCGTCAGGAATTAAGTTATTGGCAACGGCAATGTTGCCGACACTGTTGAAGTTGATATTGCCACCGCTAGTAAAGACCGAAGCGTTGAGATTAATTTGGTTGGGACTTATCTCGTTGCCCAGGAAAAAGTCAGCTCCATTGGTGGTAATGCTTCCTTCTAGGTTAACAGTTCCAGGAGTATTAATATTGAGGGAATTGTTCCCACTTACATCGGTAGTGGGAAGTAAGTTGAGAGCACCAGTCGTGATGTTGTCTGCTGCTGTGAGGTTGATACCGGGAGCAGTCAGGGTGAAACCGGTGGTATCGATTGAGCCTGAACCAAGAGGCGTTTGCAAAGTAATAGGGTCATTGAAGGTAATATGATCAGCTAAGGTAATATCACCACTTCCTGCACCATGTCCGATAGTGATGCTATTAAAGCCATCTTGCAACAAACTGAGTTGGTTTGAAGTTAAATATAAAACACTAGTGTTGTCAGTATCAGTGGTATCAATTAGGTCAGTATCAGTCGTATCAATTAGGCCAGTATCAGTCGTATCAATTAGGTCAGTATCAGTGGTATCAATTAGGTCAGTATCAGTCGTATCAATTAGGTCAGTATCAGTGGTATCAATTAGGTCAGTATCGGCAGGAGCAACTGGGTCAGTATTAGTACCACCGATTTGGATTGAGCTTGTTGTTTCTAAAGGCTCGATGAACAAATTGCCCGTACCAGAGACATTACCGCTAAAGTTAATGTTATCTCCTCTCAGGGTGAGATTACCCGACCTACCGTCAAGATTCCCGTTGATACTAGCATCGTTGCTAAAGATAAAGGTATCGTCTGAATTGCCACCGGTAAAGTTTTGAATCTGAGTAAAGTTATTAGTACCGTTGAGGTTACCAGTACCAGCACCAGTCAGATTCCAGGTGTTACTTGTATTGTTGCCAATGATAGTGTTGTTACCTGCAGCACCATTGATATTAGCAACGTTACCACCATTGAAGATAAAGGTATCTTCTACACTACCACCCATGAGACTGTTGAAATCGGTGAAATTGAGGGTACTATTAATGATGCCGCTATTAGTGCCTGTAATCTCCCAAATATTAGGATTATTGGCTCCGACTAAAGTACTCTCTGCTGTAGTAGTACCGATAATTGTTTCAATGCTTACGATGTCCAGGGTATTGAGGTTCACCGTCAGGGGAGTGGTGTAGGCAGAGAAATCTACATTATCAATGCCTTCGTTACCATTGATACTACCATTTAACCTAACACCATCAGCAACAACGAAGCTGTCATCTAAACTGCCACCGGTAAAGTTTTGAATCCCAGTAAAGTTATTAGTGCCGTTGAGGTTACCAGCATTAGGACTAGTCAGATTCCAGGTATTACTCCTATTATCACCAGCCAATGTGTTGCGACCCCTACCGCCATTAATATTAGTCACACTGCCACCACTCACGATAAAGGTGTCTGCTGATCTACCGCCTATGAGGCTATCGAAGTTGGTGAAGTTGAGGGTATTATTAATGATGCCGCTGTTAGTGCCTGTAATCTCCCAAGTATTAGGATTATTGGCTCCAATTAAGGTACTTCGTGCAGCAGCAGTAGTGCCGATGATTTCTTCAATACCTACGGCTCCCAACGTATTGAGGTTCACATTAGGATCACTGGTGTAGGCAGAGAAATCAATATTGTCTGTGCCTCCGTTATCGCTGATATTGCCATTTAACCTAATACCATCAGCAACAACGAAGCTGTCATCTAAACTACCACCGGTAAAGTTTTGAATCTGAGTAAAGTTATTAGTGCCGTTGATGTTGCCAGCATTACGACCCGTCAGATTCCAGGTGTTATTCGTATTGTCACCAACAATGGTGTTGTTACCCCTACGACCTGTGATACTGTCAACATTGCCACCATTAAGGGTGAAGGTGTCTTCTAAGTTACCACCGATGAGATTGTTGAAATCTGTGAAGTTAATACCATTGATTATGCCTGCGTTATTTGCTGTAATCTGCCAATCATTGGCAGAGTTGGCTCCGATTAAGGTGCTATCGACATTTGTTGTACCGATAACTTCCTCAATACCTAATGCTCCCAGGGTATCAAGGTTCACGTTAGGATCAGTTGTGTAGAGGGAAAAATTAAAACTGTCTGTGCCTCCGTTGTCACTGATATTGCTATTGAAGTTAACACCATCAGCAAAGACAAAGCTGTCATTATTACTGCCACCGATGAGATTTTGAATCTCAGTAAAGTCATTAGCACCGTTGAGATTACCAGCATTACCACCAGTCAGATTCCAGGTGCTGGCAATGTTATCACCAACGATGGTGTTGGTACCTCCAGCGCCGTCGATACTGTCAACATTACCACCATTGAGGA
>JAAHGR010000638.1 GCA_010672425.1 Symploca sp. SIO2E6 | reverse complement strand
GAGCTATTTTTCTACATTCCTCTTGTTGATGCTTATGTCTTCAAGATATCAGAAGCTGTACTTTAGCTACAGGCGCACACCTTATCCATTATTCAGAATCATAGCAAAAACTACCAGAAAACACAACTAAATCCTCTCCAAGTCTTTTACCCAAAGCTGATAGTAACGAAAAGGTAGGTTGGGTGAAGCATTATCACACCTTTGACCAAAATCTCAATCGAAGCTACCAAAAGCGAAACCCAACATTCAGGTACTAGATCCCCGACTTCTTCTACCGGTTTGTCCAAGTTAATTACAGTTGCAACCAAGAAGTCGGGGATCTTGAGGGTTACCTGAATGTAGGAAATAGGATAATTATTAAGTGCGATCGCTTGCCTGTTGCCACCTCTATACTGGCAAGATGCCAGTTCCACCTTTATACTGGCAAGATGCCAGTTCCACTCTTTGACCACAATCTCAAGAAAAGCTACCAAAAGCCAAACCCAACATTCAGGTAGTAGATCCCCGACTTCTTCTACCGGTTTATCGAGCTAATTACGGTTGCAACCAAGAAGTCGGGGATCTTGAGGGTTACCTGAATGTAGGAAATAGGATAATTATTAAGTGCGATCGCTTACCTGTTTTCACCTCTATACTGGCAAGATGCCAGTTCCACGGTGAGCTATTTTTCTACATTCCTCTTGTTGATGCTTATGTCTTCAAGATATCAGAAGCTGTACTTTAGCTATAGGCGCACATCTTATCCACCATTCCGAATAATAGCAAAAACTACCAGCAAACACAACCAAATCCTCGAAAATTATTTTACCCAAAGTTGATAGTAACGAAACGGTAGGTTAGGTGAAGCGTTGTCACCCCTTTGACCAAAATCTCCATAGAAGCTACCAAAAGCCAAACCCAACATTCAGGTAGTAGATCCCCGACTTCTTCTACCGGTTTATCGAGCTAATTACGGTTGCAACCAAGAAGTCGGGGATCTTGAGGGTTACCTTAATTGAGGAAATAGGATAATTATTAGTTGCGATCGCTTACCTGTTTTCACCTCTATACTGGCAAGATGCCAGTTCCACTCTTTGACCACAATCTCAAGAAAAGCTACCAAAAGCCAAACCCAACATTCAGGTGGTAGATCCCCGACTTCTTCTACCGGTTTATCTGAATTAATTACGGTTGCAACCAAGAAGTCGGGGATCTTGAGGGTTACCTGAATTGAGGAAATACGATAATTATTAAGTGCGATCGCTTGCCTGTTTCCACCTCTATACTGGCAAGATGCCAGTTCCACTAGGAGTGTTGGGTCTCCTTGTCTCGACCCAACCTACATCTATTTAATTATTAGAGAATAGCGATCGCGTTGGTTGGGATGCGATCACGCTATAATGTCCATAATGTGATTAGCCGTATATTTATTCACCCTTTCTAGCTTCAATTAAGGTAGTGCGAGCATCTTGCTCGCGTCTGAATCCCATTTAGATTAGTTTTACTTATAAGAGGACAAACATCATGATTTGGGTAAATGAACAAATTGATCCCTCTGGCCTTCTCTATGCTTGCATTGCTTGTTGTGACGAGGATATGGCCAATGATTGTCACAAATCTTTTGAGCAAAATTTAACCAATGTGCAAAAGTCATCCGGTTGGGTAGCGCGTTTAAGAACCGTTAGTTCCTGGGATGAAGTACCAGTTAATGCTTTGAAGCTAAGCTAAAGTGATTAGCGATTTCGGCGACAACATACACAGCGCGATCGCAATCTCGCAGAAGCGTTTTCAATTGCGATACTTGTGATCGCTAAGACTTTATATATAAGCGCACAGCTTTTCCTACTATATATAATAGCACAAAATTACACTTTGGCAACCTGTAGATATTGAGCGATCGCTTCGGAGTTATCTTTGCCAAAACTGCGAATCCGCTAGTTTTGATTATTGTAGACTTCATTACCTCAATACCATCAGTATAATGTTGCATGAGTTTTTAGCCTTTTTATCCTATCCCAATTCCCAATTCCCAATTCCCAATTCCCAATTCCCCTATGGCTTCCTCCCACTAACCAGTGAATAATAGCCGTAAGTTTGAACTATTGATATTTCCTCAAACCCAGCTTGTTGCAAAAGTTCCTCAAGCTCAGCAGCACTAAACTGCTTACCCTCAGTAACCCAAAATAGGCACATGGAAAATGAAGTAGCAATCAGGGGACTGTCTTTAGTATCTGCTAGTAGTATTTCATGGAGATAAATTCGACCTCCATTGGGTAGTGCATCAAAACTTTGCTGGGCTAGGTGTAAACATTTCTCCCATCCCCAGTCGTGAAAAATATTACTGAACAAAACGGCATCGTAGCCAGCAGGAAAAGGAGCTTGGAAAAAATCTCCCACCCTGGTATCTACTTGGTCAGATAATCCAGCTTCTGCTATGTATTCTTGAGCTATCTTGCAGATTGTCGGTAATTCTAAAATAGTGCAGTGAATTTGAGGGTAACGCCGAGCCAAGGCAAAACAAAAAGCACCAGAACCTCCTCCGACATCAAGAAGATGTTTGACATCAGAAAAGTCCCCTTTACTGGCAGCACCAATTGCAGGGGAAACGGTTTGACTGTGCATATTCCTGGTAAAAGCTTTAGCTTTTTCTTCGTCTAATTCATGGGTCTCCCAAATATCCTTATTTTTGTAAATGCTAGCCCGATCATTCCGAAAAGCTTCTAGGAGAGAGGAATGGGACAGAGGATTTTCTCGTATGAAATGTAGTATGCCGCCCCAGTAGTAAGGACTATGAGGCAGTAAAAAAGTTTGTGATACCTGGGTTAGGTGGAATTTGCCATTGAGCTGCACAAGATAACCTAGTGATGCCATTACTCCCAACAAACTTTCGGTAGCACGAGACCCCAAAGACAAGTTGCTGGCTACTTCTTGAGCGGTTGCCGGTGCTTGATCTAATAGAGGGAAAAGCCCTAGTTCATCAGCGACGGTAAGTGTGGGAAAATGGAACATGGACAACCATGTATCCCAAAGTAGTTTATCATCACAAGTTAATATTTCCAGTTCCTGGTTTTGATCTGAAATTGACATAACATTTTCCCCCAACAAGCGATGCCGCAGCACAGGGTAGCAGGGAACATGCATCTAAATTTGTATCAAAAGTTACCTAAAGTGGCGGGAAGCCCATTCCTTAATCTAAAATCTAAAATCTAAAATCTAAAATTTCTCTGGTCAGACTTAATAAATATCCCATTCTTGCAAAATTTTTTCTCTTTCAGAAATTGCTAATTGCTCTAAATCTTTACCAAGTGCATATTCCATTTCAGAGGAGAGAATTATACAGTTATTGGAGTCAAGCATTATATGTTGCTCAACTTGCTCTTGGGTGAGAATTCCTTGATGTATATAGATTGATAATATTTCGAGGACAACTTGGAAAGATTGGTAAGGAATTGATGTTAATTTAAACCCAGGAATGTGAATATATTTACCTCCATTTTTATGTTGATATATATAACGAACAGGATTGTCATTTCTTTGGGCAGCTTCTAACTCATTGGCAGGTTTTCGACTAGGATAAACTTGAACAGCTTTTTTGAGCTTAATATCTTCCAGTTCCTTAGCCCAGGGAATCCATTTAGCTAGGTCATGTTTGATTGATTGGCTCACTTCCTCTTCAGTTCTTCCTGTTATTTTTTCTAAGTTTTCCAACCAGTCTTGAGGAATATTTACTGAATCAGTATCTATAGGAAAATGCAACTCACCTTGGTTATATTCACGACCGGAAAAAACCGCTAGCAGATCAGATCCAACTTTAATTATCCCTCCATATTGACCCCTAATTAAGATGATACTTGATAAATTTTTGTTGAGTGCTGGTATCTGTTGTTTTAAGGCTAGGGGTATTTTGTATAATCCATAAACCTTAAGTTTTACTAGATTACCTTCTCTGTACTGTTCATTTCTCGGTGCTGGAATTGGAATTGCCAAACCTGTTGCATAACCAGCATTGATTACTGTGTCAAAGCAATGCTGATGACTGCCGTTTATATTTAACTTGAATTTTTCACTTATATCAATCTTGTCAACTCTTTGATTGTAATTAATTTCTAGAAGGTTTTGTCTTGACAATAAATTAAGTAAATTAATCATGTGACAAGCATATTCACCAAGATTTAATACGGATTGTCTAACTTGAACTCCTCCAGCAATTTTCCGTTCCGATGAATGAGTTTCACCTAATAAAGACTTGATAGTACCTTCATCTAGTATCTTTACCAAGTCTTCTGGCTGTCCCCAGAAATTTTCATATTTGTAGTTTTTTAAATGTTTCCTATAAATATCTATCAAGGCAACAGCAACATCCTTGAAGTTAACATCTGGATCATTAATAGCAGTATTTCCTGCTTCATTAGGAACTAAATAATTCATCTGGTTATCACCAAAAACATATTCAGGCATTAATTTTCTGAATAAGATACTTTGCTTAAAAAAATATTCTAAGGTTTTTTGATGTCCCCCATAAATAAAGTGATGTAAAATACCTGTATTGTTAATCTAATCTCCTATACTATTAAATTACTTAGATTCTGCCTCAAAA
>JAAHGR010000637.1:4007-4578 GCA_010672425.1 Symploca sp. SIO2E6 | reverse complement strand
TTCAGAGGACCGATGTATATTGACTCATAATCGAGTGGATTATGAAAGATTGCACCTGAACTACATCCAAACAGAGCAACAGCACTCAGGTATCATTGTCACACCTCAAAATAATGCTTATGAGGTTGCTCAACGAGTCGGTATCATTCTGAATACCCTAACAGCCGATGAGGTTTTTAACCAGCTTTTGTATGTGTAACAGCTACCAGTTTACTATCCTAGTTTGTCAGCGTTTAAGAACCCCGACTTCTTGAATAAGTCTGGGTTCTGGGAGTTGGTGAGCTGTTTGGTATAAAATTGCGATCTGAAGAGCAGCGACGCTTCGCTATCGCCCTTGAGTAGAGCAAGCTGGCGCAACTGCATTTTTTGGCATATTGGTGTTGGCTTGGAGAGATTTTGTAATCGATTGGTTATCCCTTGAGCAGGTTTTATCGTTAAATTACCGAATGCAATTTTCTGTTGACAAGTGCTGCTATTTTTGGGATTATATTGAATAATGGAGTAGGTGTGGTCATATAAACTATTTTCTCGGTTATCGCATTTTTCGAGATTTCCTCATCTAGTAAGTAGG
>JAAHGR010000637.1:0-3907 GCA_010672425.1 Symploca sp. SIO2E6 | reverse complement strand
GAATGCAATTTTCTGTTGACAAGTGCTGCTATTTTTGGGATTATATTGAATAATGGAGTAGGTGTGGTCATATAAACTATTTTCTCGGTTATCGCATTTTTCGAGATTTCCTCATCTAGTAAGTAGGTTGGGTAGAGCGAAGCGGAACCCAACAGCAACCCGGAAAAGTAACAGATGCAGTTGGTGAAATTGTTCGATGGGGAAAACCACAAAGACACAAAGTTCACAAAGGGAAACAAATCCCACTAGTTTGCCAGCGTTTAAGAACCCCGACTTCTTCAATAAGTCGGGGTTCTGGGCAATTGGTGAGCTGTTTGGTATAAAAATGCGATCTGAAGAGCAGCAGCGCTTCGCTATCGCTCTTGAGTAGAGCAAGCTGGCGCGATTGCATTTTTTTGGCATGTTGGTGTTGGGTTGGGGAAATTTTGTAATCGATTGGTTATCCCTTGATCAGGTTTTATCGTTAAATTACGGAATGCAATTTTCTGTTGACAAGTGCTGCTATTTTTGGGATTATATTGAATAATGGAGTAGGTGTGGTCATATAAACTATTTTCTCGGTTATCGCATTTTTCGAGATTTCCTCATCTAGTAAGTAGGTTGGGTAGAGCGAAGCGGAACCCAACAGCAACCCGGAAAAGTAACAGATGCAGTTGGTGAAATTGTTCGATGGGGAAAACCACAAAGACACAAAGTTCACAAAGGGAAAGGAGAAGGATAAAAATTATGAAAATTGACACAGATGGTAAAATTACTATACCTCCAGACATTCAAGACAAACTTGGGTTACAACCTGGTACAGAAATTAAACTTGAAGTAGTAGGCAATACCTTGCAAATTCGTAAGCCTCAAGCCTCTAGCAAAGGCAGACAAATCATTGCGGCTCTTCGTGGCAAAGCCACCAACCGTCTGACAACTAATGAGATTATGCAACTTACCCGTGCAGACTGATGAGCGAAATTCTGGTAGATAGCAATGTGATCCTGGATGTGATCACTGAAGATCCAATATGGTTTGATTGGTCATCGCAGATGCTAACTGATTATGCCAACAGAGGAGATTTGGTTATTAACCCCATCATTTACGCCGAAATAGCTATTGGGTTTAATCAACCAGAAGAAGTAGAGGAAGCTTTACCAGAAGATTTTTTTCGTCGAGACCCCTTACCCTATTCAGCTGCTTTCCTAGCGGGACAAAGCTTTTTAGCTTATCGTCGGCGTGGAGGTGAAAGGCAATCTCCCCTTCCTGACTTCTATATCGGAGCTCATGCTGCTGTGGCTAATTTACCCCTGCTGACTCGCGATGTTAATCGTTATCAAACCTACTTCCCATCTGTTCAACTGATTACACCATAGAATTGAAAAGTATCGATGAGTGCCTACCCTACGAGAGCTAGTTTGCCAGCGTTTAAGAACCCCGACTTCACAGAAGAAGTCGGGGTTCTAGGCAGTTGGTGAGATGTTTGGTATAAAATTGCGATCTGAAGAGCAGCGACGCTTCGCTATCGCTCAAGAGTAGAGCAAGCTGGCGCAATTGCATTTTTTTGCATGTTGGTGTTGGGTTGGGGAGATTTTGTAATCGATTGGTTATCCCTTGAGCAGGTTTTATCGTTAAATTACCGAATGCAATTTTCTGTTGACAAATGCTGCTGTTTTTGGGATTATGTTGAATAATGGAATAGGTGTGGTCATATAAACTATTTTCTCGGTTATCGCATTTTTCGAGATTTCCTCATCTAGTAAGTAGGTTGGGTAGAGCGATCGCGAGACTCAACGAGAGTGTAGACCGGTTGGTGACTTATGAAACAACTCACTAGAATTACGATGAATCCCGAAGTAATGGGTGGTAAACCTTGTATCCGAGGTCTGCGAGTTACTGTTGGTACTATTGTTGGCTTAATGGCATCTGGTCATTCTCCACAAAGAATTTTGCAGGCATATCCTTATTTAGAGGAAGCAGATATTTATGAAGCTCTTGCTTATGCAGCATGGCGAGTTGAAGAACTAGAAGTGCCTTTAGAGCTAGCATGAAAATATTAATTGATATGAATCTATCTCCTGAGTGGGTGCAGGTCTTTAAAAAAGACAACATTGAGTCGATTCATTGGTCAAATGTCGGCGATCCTAGAGCAACAGATCGAGAAATCATGGACTGGGCACTTAGTCATAACTATGTTGTCTTCACCAATGATTTAGATTTTGGTTCCCTGTTAGCAGCTACTCAAGCAAAATTCCCCAGTGTTATTCAAGTTAGGACTCAAGATATCTTACCAACTAGCATAGAGAACGTTGCCAGAGAATCTTTACGCCGTTTTGAATCAGAACTATCTTCTGGTGCTTTGATTACTATCGATATTGCTCGCTCTAGGGTGCGGATTCTACCAATTATTCCAGATTAATGACAATATATCATTTCAATTGTTTTTGGGATTATATTGAATGATGGAATAGGTGTGGTCATATAAACTATTTTGTCGGTTATCACATTTTTCGAGATTTCCTTATGTACTAAGTAGGTTGGGTGAAGCGAAGCGGAACCCAACAGCAACCCAGAGAAGGAACAGATGCTGTTAGCGAAATTGTTCGATGGGGAAAACCACAAAGACACAAAGTTCACAAAGGGAAAGGAGTGAGTTCCCATCCTACGAGAGTAAGCTCTCGCACTACGAGAGCCAGCGTTTAAGAACCCCGACTTCTTCTGTGAAGTCGGGGTTCTGGGAGTTAGTGAGCTGTTTGGTATAAAATTGCGATCTGAAGAGCAGCAGCGCTTCGCTATCACTCAAGAGTAGAGCAAGCTGACGCGATTGAATTTTTTTGGCATGTTGGTGTTGGGTCTCGTTCCTCTACCCAACCTACATCTATAAGCGATCGCAAGGATAATTGATCTTGAAAGTACTAATTTTTGTTAAGTTGTATCATCTGAACTAAAGAAAATTCTCTACCATTGCTATTCTCTTAGCAGTATTCCTAAAGTAGCAGGTGTTTTACTCCAGCAATACTTACATTTATCCCAAGCAGCAGATTTTTAAGTACAAATATCAATAATAAAACTCTCGTGGAACAGGCATCCTGCCTGTCCTTATTCTACAGTAGACGATGTTTTCGAGAAGGTGATCGCGCCAATCGGCAAGGTTATCGACAGGAGGGGTTTTGTTCTTAAGTACAAATATCAATAATAAAACTTCCGTGGAACAGGCATCCTGCCTGTCCTTATTCTACAGCAGACGATGTTTTCGAGAAGGCGATCGCGCCAATCGGCAAGGTTATCGACAAGGCGGGTTTTGTTCTTAAGTACAAATATCAATAATAAAACTCTCGTGGAACAGGCATCCTGCCTGTCCTTATTCTACAGTAGACGATGTTTTCGAGAAGGCGATCGCGCCAATCGGCAAGGTTATCGACAGGAGGGGTTTTGTTCTTAAGTACAAATATCAATAATAAAACTCTCGTGGAACAGGCATCCTGCCTGTCCTTATTCTACAGTAGACGATGTTTTCGAGAAGGCGATCGCGCCAATCGGCAAGGTTATCGACAGGAGGGGTTTTGTTCTTAAGTACAAATATCAATAATAAAACTTCCGTGGAACAGGCATCCTGCCTGTCCTTATTCTACAGCAGACCATGTTTTCGAGAAGGCGATCGCGCCAATCGGCAAGGTTATCGACAGGAGGGGTTTTGTTCTTAAGTACAAATATCAATAATAAAACTTCCGTGGAACAGGCATCCTGCCTGTCCTTATTCTACAGCAGACCATGTTTTCGAGAACGTGATCGCGCCAATCAGCAAGGTTATCGACAGGAGGGGTTTTGTTCTTAAGTACAAATATCAATAATAAAACTTCCGTGGAACAGGCATCCTGCCTGTCCTTATTCTACAGCAGACGATGTTTTCGAGAAGGCGATCGCGCCA
>JAAHGR010000636.1 GCA_010672425.1 Symploca sp. SIO2E6 | reverse complement strand
TTACTTCGATGGTGGTGAAGGTATTGATACTGTTCACTTTGTCTATGATAAATTTGCCATCACTGCTGACTTAAGTCAAGGTCTTGCCACCTATATTGATGATGCTGGAGTAGAAGTAGTTGAGACTACCTTATCCCAACTAGCATGTCTCATCTTAGGTTGATAGCCTAGTTCTGGGGGCTCCTTGGTTCTTGAGTGGATCACCCAATTCAAAGTATCCCTCCATCCAGAGGTTACCAAGGGTTGCGCCTTCAGCCATCAATTGAGGAATGCCGAGCATATCGGCAGCATTCTTAGCCTGAGTGAAGCCATGTTCATCGCGATAGAGTACCCAAAGTTCCTTTGAGCGCAGAGCATCGACAAAGTAGGGTGAGTGGGTTGTTACCATTAACTGGCTCTGTCCAGATGCGGTTCGGCACTCTTCCGCTAACTCAGGTAGTAAGCGAGGATGGAGATGGTTTTCCGGTTCTTCGATGCCGATGAGCTGAGGTGGATCAGGATCGTAGAGAACCATCAAATAGGCAAGCATTTTAATAGTGCCATCTGAGGCAAATTTAGCCAAAATGGGTTGTTGAAATGGGGCATCTTTGACTTGTAAGAGCAATCGCCCATCCTGCATCATCTCCGCATTGATATTTTCCAGGCGAGGAATCCGAGAAGTGAGGGTTGTCAGAATTTGCTCGAGGCGATCCGGATACTGCTCTTTGAGATATTGAATTACATTGGGTAGGTTATCACCTGTTTCAGAGAGCCTTTCTTGATGTCCAGCTTCGGAAGTGCCACGACCATGATCCGTAGTAAGATAAGATAGATACCAACCACTGATAAATCGACGAAGAGCACTCACCCGAGGATTACTAGCGAATTGTCCTAAAGTATTAACTGCCAAAATATCAGGAGAGTCTAGTTGTTGGGGGATACGTTCATCTTCCTTTTCTGGCATCTCACCACTAATGACTTCACCTACTCCCTCCTTAAAGCTTAAAAACTCAAAAGGCTTACCTTTTGGTCCTCGCTGCCATTGTAGAGATTCTTCTGCAACGTAGGGACCACGAGAACCTTCGTCGATTGCTAGGTAGTAGGTGATGAGGGGAGCTTTTGGCTGTTCCCGATATTTTAATTCAAAAGATATCGGTCCCTCCTGCCCCCGAGTTCGCAGTTCTCGAAATCGTCCACGCCGATCCCAAGCACGACGTAAGCCAAATTGAAAGCATTCGGCAAGAAAGGCAAATATATCAAAAATGGTAGATTTACCGCTGCCATTAGGACCCAAAAAGACTGTCAGTGGTGTAATATTTTTTAGTTCAAGATCCCGCAAAGCACGATAGTTTTTGACTCTTAGTTGTTCGATGCGGGGAATAATGGGTTTGGGCATAGCGGATTGGATGCGGCAGAACTGCTGGATAGTTTTCTAGATTGTATACTCCTCGATACTTATTGGTTAGACTTCTGCTGTGAACCTATTGTCTGCTAATACCAAATTCGGTTTAGTCACACCTATTTTGAGACAATCGCGAAACCCTGTAGAGACGTTGCATGCAACGTCTCTACAGGGTGGATATAGCAGGGTAATCGCATTTTGTTTGGTATAAATTGTACTTGATAAAAAGCGTAATGTGTGTAATAGGGTAAGGTTTTGGTCGCTACAACTGTAAGGCAGATGTCATAGGCAGTTAAGATAAAGAGCAGCAACAAGGGGAATTTCTAGGGTTTGGTTTCATGGCAAAAGGTTTTAGCCAATTTGGCAGCAGTAGGAGATAAAGAGGCAGAAACTGCTATTAAAATTCTCAAACAAGCGAAGAAAAAACATCAAAAATATGGTGAAAAATGAATTTCCTATAGGACAGATTTTAACGGGAGTATCAATTTTTGAATACCAAGAATTTGGTGGCAACGAACTCTGCCTTGATCAAGTTAAACTATTTTTTGACAATCAAGTAGTTACACTGCTACCAATTGTTGATACTGATGAGATAGAGATAATAAACGAAACTACTACAGCTGTTCCCATGGCAGCTACTCCCTCTTGGTGTCAGTCTTTTCTTGGAAAAGAGCTAATGACAGTCTGGGTATGTGAAAATAATCAAGGTTATCGAGACCAAGTTATTTTGGCATTTGAGTATCTACATCCCAGTCTCATATTTGTTGCCGAAGGTTCGGTTATCAAGGTATTCTGCACTGAGCAAGTTGACCGAGTGCAAGCAGCTCAAGCTAAATTGAAGTATAGTCAAGTCTCTTAAAGGAGATCACGTCCATTGGGAACTCCAAGATACCCGACTTCTTTAAGAAGTCGGGTATCTGAGCATTTTTGATATTTTCAGTCATAATCGTAACTGTTGCTCACTCAACCAGGTATTCAACCAAACCCTATCTTCTGACGACAATGATGGTACTGGATCTTGATGATAATCTATAACTAAATCATAGCTTGCTTGCTCATAGACATTATTTAACAATAATTGTAAATCTACTAATGGCTCTTGATCCCCTGACTTTAGCGGTAAGGGAAATGCGGGAATGGTATCTGGTAAATTAAAGGCATACAAATCTCCTTGAGGACGACGGTCTCCTCGACTAACTAAGATGCGATAATGAGTTGGCTTATTGCTGTGATAAACTGGCATTGGTTCCCCCTTACGCAGAAAATCAATTTCTACTAAATGAGTGGAACTGCTTAGGATCTTATTGCGTTTACTCTCATATTTTTGGCGTCCTTTCCCAGAACTTTTATTAATGGGAGAGAGGATTTCAATAGCTGTTACGACTGCACCGGTGGCTACCTCTCGCACTTCTAAATAACCTTGCTTACGGATTTCAGGTACAGGAACTTCTACTGTTTGGGGTTGAGTTAGAGGTTGGGCAACGGCCACATTAGTTGTAGGTTGTGTCGTTGTTGTCTGTGAGTCTTTGACAATTAAATCAGGAATGCCAACTAACAAGGATTGTTTCCCAATGGTTTCATACATGCGCACTTCAACTGCAACTCTGTACTTAGGGCGCAGTTTGGGAGACAGAAACTTAGTCAGCTCACCAATAAGCAACAAATGTACTCCTGGCCAGATTTCTGGATGTTCTAGGTAAGGATTCATTCCTGGAAAGGGGGAAGGCATACAATTTTCTCCTCGTCATGCTCTTTCCTTAGATATTGTAAATGAGTAATGAGTAATGAGTAATGAGTAATGAGTTCATTCGACCTTCTCCATTATCCATTCCCAATTCCCAATTCCCAATTCCCAATTCCCTAACAATCAAACACACATAAACTCAGGATGCAAATCCCAACTAGCAAGTAACTGTCGAATTTCCTGCTCATAGAGAGGATTCACTACTATGACGACATCTGGTTGATAGTCTCGCATCAATTCTGGTGGGACTATTTTTTGTCCTGTTCCTGCAACGTACATGCCTTGCTTGCGGGGATTGAGGTCTACCGCATATTCAATCACATCTTGAAGCTTGAGGATATTTAAAAAGGTAACACCCTTGGAACCTGCACCCCAAACTACTACTTTTTGTCCAGCTTGAGTGATTTGTGCTAATTTTTGCTGCCAGGTTTCTACTTTAGCGTTAAATTTGGTGGTAAAAGTAGCAATATCGCGACTCAAGGCTTCGACTTCTTCCCCTGCCTCATTGGTAAGTAGCAGTGGTGCGTCAGTTGGCACAGCTTCGAGGCACAGGAACTGTCCACCAAATTCTTCCCTAACGCTGTTCACCTTAAACCCACAACTGGTAAAGGCTCGGATCAGGGAAGTAGAGGCGAAATAACAGCAGTGTTCATAGATAATATCCCAAACTGCTAGATTACGAAACGTATCTAGAGCATTGGGTACTTCAAAGAATACCCTGGTACTCAGGCGATTACCGATCGCCTGCCGTAGGGGATGGAGCAAATCCGCTGGATTGGGAATATGTTCTAGGGTATGGCGACAAGTAATCAAATCTGCTTGATAGTCTTGATAGTCCTCGGAATAAAAATCCTGAACGAATTGAACTTGGTCTTCCATCGGACTATGTTCTGATCTAGGAACATAACTCGGATCAAAGCCTACCCCTCGATTATTGCCTAATTCGCACAGGGAGATGAGAAAATCTCCCTTACCGCAACCAATCTCAATGATATCTTTGTCATAGAGATGGTGGTTCTCTACCAAGCCGGTAGCCAGGGATTGGGCATATTCTTGAAACCGGGGAGAGTAGTGCAAGGAGTTTTCATAGTCCTGGGAATAGCCTAACTTAGCTTGGTCAAAGGCGACATTGGTAATAAAACCACAACTAGGGCAGAAAGCTAGTTTAATATCACCCTTAGGACAATTTCGGGCGGCTTGCTGTTCTGGCCAGAGCAGATTACAGTAGACTGGCATCTCCAACATGGCAAAAAATTGCTCTAAATGGGGAGAGCCACAAACGGGACAGATCATAGTTAAATTGGGAATTGGGAATTGGGAATTGGGAATTGGGAATTGGGAATTGGGAATGGAGAATTGGGAATTGGGAATTGGGAATTGGGAATTGGGAATTGGGAATTGGGAATTGGGAATTGGGAATTGGGAATTGGGAATTGGGAATTGGGAATTGGGAATTGGGAATTGGGAATTGGGAATTGGG
>JAAHGR010000635.1 GCA_010672425.1 Symploca sp. SIO2E6 | reverse complement strand
TGGACATTTAATTTACTGAAGTACCTAAGTCAGAATCATACCATTACTTTGATCACTCAACTTTCTGAAGACGTTACAGAGGCTGAAGTAGACAAACTGCGGGAGCTGCCAGCAGAACTAGTAACTTTTCCTCAACCACAGATATCAGAAGTTGAGGAAGGAATTGGGGAAAAAGTCAAGCGCTTCAGCAAGTTTCTGCAAGAAGGGACACCCCGGCAGGTACTACAACTTTACTCGCCTGAAATCCAGGAATGGGTTGATGAGGCGGTAGAATCAGGAGGGTTTGAGGTAATTACTTGTGAACACAGTCTCAATGAGATTTATATTCGCTCAGAATGGCAGCAGTTGCTCCGGATAGTAATCAATATTCATAGTTCGGTTTATCGCAGTGCTCGCAACCATTTGGAAACCGAAGCAACGGACAATCAGCTCAAAGAACAGCTGAACTTAACACTGTTGCGGCGCTATGAAGAACGATACTGTTCTAAGTTTAGCGTTGTTGTCGTCACCAACTCCGAAGATCGACGTCAAATAGCAGCTTTTGAACCAGAGGGTGAGATTGTGGTTATTCCCAACGGAGTAGATATTACTCAGTTTCCCCGGCGCATTTCCGACCCTGGGGGACATAGGTTAGTATTTGTTGGGACAATGGATGCTCCCCCTAACATTGATGCTGTGCGCTTTTTCTGCTTAGAGGTGTTCCCAGAAATTTTACAGCGGTATCCGGATGCAACACTAGAAATTTTGGGTGATAGACCAGTACAATCGGTTTTAGAGTTGGAGGAATACCAGGGTATTAGTGTAGTTAGTTCAGTATCTTCTCTTGTAGAATACCTACATAAGGCAACTGTCTGTGTGGTACCAATGCGGATTGGGCTGGGAGTTAAAAGTAAAACCCTAGAAGCTATGGCAACAGGAATACCAGTGGTAGGTAGTGATATTGGTTTACAAGAACTAGCGGTTGATGGGGGTGATGTACCCCTGAGAGCCTTGAGGGCTAATGAGTCAGCAGAGTATGTCTATGCTATTAGTCGGTTATTCGATAACCGCCAACTCCGCAAGCAATTGTCTGAAAATGGGAGAGCCTTAGTTGAAGAAAAATACAGCTGGCAGCGTGCCGGTGAACTATATGAACAGGTTTTCTCAGGGTAAGAGGCTGCAAGACAGGAGGCAGGAGGCTGCAAGGCAGGAGGCTGCAAGGCAGGAGACAGGAGGCAAAAGGCAGTCCCCATGAAAAAATTTCACCACCAGAGGATAAAAGTAGACTCTTCCCAATACCCAATTCCCAATTCCCAATACCCAATACCCAATACCCAATTCCCAATTCCCCACTTACAAGGCAGTCCCCATGAAAAAATTTCCCCAACATGCATGAAAATAAATCCTCTCCGCGTCCCCGCGTCCCCGCGTCCCCGCGTCTATTTTCAAGGCAGAAGGCAGGAGGTACTGCTAAACCTTTGCCAAGACGGCGCATCAAGAGAAATAAACCACCAAAAGTCAAAAAAAACCAGGGTGGTTGGTCAGTAACTTTAGGGGTGATTGCTGCTACGATCGCTAGCGGTGGTATCATTGTTGGTGGTATTTGGCTGGGTATTCTCACTCTGGTTGACCCCAATGCTATTATCTGGATCAATCAATTTTTGCCAGCTTGGACTCGTATTCCGATAACCTACGCTTCACCACCCCAGACCCTTGCTGCGATCGAAGACGAGATTCGTTCCTTAGGTCGAATTCCTGGGGAACCCCTGTATCTAGACTCCCAACAGACTTTTTTGCTACCAATCTTGGTATCTGTGCCCAATTGCTCTACTAGTTGTAGACAAATTGTTGAACTCAGAGTTTATGAACCGGTTGAGTCTCATCATAAGGACAAAAGCTATTGGTTAATAACGGATCTGCCCATTAAAGCATCATCCTCCAATAGCACCAATGATGATGATTTCTCTGGTGTACTCCCTTTCAAAACCCTCAGTCGCTTTGAGAATGATGTTCCTGCTGAAGGACTCTGGTTCAAACTTGCTGGGGAAATAGTAAGTAGTTCCTCACTTAGATCTTACGGACAGGTAATTCACTACAACCCGGACCGACAGCATCTGAGTGTCATGCTACAGTGGCAAAGTCCCAATGAACTGCAACCGGATTGGCGGCAAGTAACTGGCACCTCCACACCAGAATTCATCGTTGATCAAACCGTTGGTTTGGAACCACAGTTCAAGGTTTACCAGCTTCAACCCCGTAAGTTTGTCCCCAACCCCATCGCTCTTGAAGAAATTTCCCTTACCACACCAGCCATAGAAAGTCAAGTCTATCGGGATGCTTTGTTGCTGGCTCGCCATGGTTTGTGGACTCCTGCTGGGCAACTGTTGAAATCCCAGGAGCAAAAAGATTGGTCTGCTGCTGCTCAAGCACAAATGGATGTTATTCAATTACATGCTCAGGTAACCCAGGCTCAGTCCAAGAAAACTTGGGCTAGTCCTAGTTCCTCAATTCTGGCTCATCTGATTGATGGTCGTTGGGGGGATGCCCTAGTGGTCTTCCAAAACACTCCCATTGATACCCAATTGTACGAAATTGGGGAGCTACTGAAGACGGATTCCGGGAGATTATGGGAGAGGATGGAAGCGGCTCTCAAGGTGAATCCCCAAGACCAAAATATTCAAGCTTGGGGAGCATTGATGATTGGGGCGAAACAAAACACGACTAAAGCGATCGCTTGGTTACAAACTCAACAGCCTTCTGCTACAGCAGATAATTCTCGATTTTATCAATTACTTGACCTGCTAGATCTCGCCTTAGCCAAAGAGTCATTCATCAGTAGTCATCTGAGCAAAATCATCGGTCACTCACAACCAGTCAAAAATGTCAACCTCGTAGATTGGCTACAACCTACTTATCAGACACTCCCCATACAAATAGAACCAGAACAAATCTGGTATGAGATCCGGGTCAGAGCATTTCACGATGGTAAGCGCTGGCGGTATCAGCCTTTTTCTGATTTACAGTTACCGACAGTTGCCCAGGGTAAGCAGCTATGGAAATACCTCGGCTTGGATACCGACTCCCGCATTCAAGTTACTGTCTGGACTCCGGAAGGAAAGCAGGAGTCCCAAATCGCATCGGTGAAAGCGGCTTCCTTCAAGGAAGGGAGCATTCAGCTGTTAGCAGTTGGTGAAGCATTGCCGACAACAGGCCAAACTCAACCCAGTCAATTCCTGGCTCATACAAAAGCTGCCCTACGTTGGTTAGACCCTAATTCTACCAGCTTATGGGCTCTCAATCAGCAACAACCTGAGTGGATATCAGCCATTCTCCCGGTACTCAAACAGGAGTTAGTTAACAGTGGTCGAGAAGCCATTATTCCTGCCTCGGCTCAATCAGCAGACAATTCCAGTTTACAGACCATACTCGAAGACTTAGCTAATTGGTCAGTTAGACCAATCGATTTGACTGGCAACAACCAACCAGAAGCAGTGCTGACTATCTATGAAGATCGTAAGCCTCGCACTCTGATTTTTGCTGATACCGGTGAATTGCTCTATAGTGAGTTTTCTAAGGATGCTACTACTTCCCTAACCGCGATCGCGGATTTAGAAGACGGCAAGCCTCCTGCTTTACTCATCAATAGTCCCAGTACTTACAGTTTCCAACGCTGGTCTGTTGAGGGTAAGAGGTTTGAAGGGATAAGTGGAATTGGGAATTGAGAATTGGGAATTGGGGATTGGGAATTGGGGATTGGGGATTGAGAATTGGGAATTGGGGATTGGGGATTGGGAATTGGGGATTGGGAATTGATACCAAATCCGGGTTATTTTGGAAGAGGGCGCACGTCGGTGCGCCCCTACAGGGTTTTCACGGTTTTCTCAAAACGGGGGTGGCTAACCTGGATTTGGTATAAAATCATACCCTTGTGTACTCCAATGTAATCGAATGCGCACCGACAGCCTCTTTTATAAAGTCTTCCAAACCCTCCCTGGTACTCTTTTTGAACTCCTCGGCGGCAACCAGAGAAATTTTAGATTTTAGATTTTAGATTTTAGATTGAAGATTTGAATTCTTCAATCTTCTAATCCTCAAGCCCCTAAATTTACTTATGGGGTAAATCTAAAATCTAAAATCTTCAATCTTCAATGGCTTGACCCTATTTATTTTGTGGAAGTCCAATTTCAAAAAGATGGAGATTTATACTACCGCTTAATGAAGGAAGTTTTTGTCTATTTGGGACAGAACCGGTGGCCACACGATTGGCAAGCGGTGGTATTTTGGGCCAAGCGTAGCTTAGATACGGGAATTCCCAAGTGTTTCAATGCAACAAGTCCAAGCAGGAAACCTACGCTCGTTTTACCTTGATGAGACTCCAAATACTTCAAACTCAATTGGGTTAGGACTGGTACGCCTGGTAGTAGAGTCAGAAGCTAACGTCCAACAACGAATAAAACAACTCGAAAGATGTGCGCGAGCTCTGCCAGTGGCACAGCAAAGAAGTGCGATAGAATTAATAGAACAAGCTTTGGTGTATAAATTTCCGAAACGTCCTTGGAGGGAATTGGAAGTAATGTTTGGACTTACAGAATGGAAACAAACTAGATTTTATCAGGAAGTGAGTGCTGAA
>JAAHGR010000634.1 GCA_010672425.1 Symploca sp. SIO2E6 | reverse complement strand
TGGGAATTGGGAATTGGGAATTGGGAATTGGGAATTGGGAATTGGGAATTGGGAATTGGGAATTGGGAATTGGGAATTGGGAATTGGGAATTGGGAATTGGGAATTGGGAATTGGGAATTGGGGATTAAGGAACCACGATGCATATTTTACATTAAATTAATTTTTTGGTTACATTTAAGGTTGCCCAATCGGCAAATTTTGGGGAATCTTTAGAGATGGAACAACGCCTAGCTTCACATGTTATATACTCTAGAACAAGCTCATGTTGCCGCACAACAAGCAAATTGGTCATTACTCAATCAGCATTTACAACAGCTGCCTCTGAAAAAAAACGGGAATGGTTCACAGGTTCTCGGAGAGACAGATTGCCAACAGGTGCTACATCTAGCTTTGCAAGTAATTGAAGCAGGGGACTTTCAAGAGAAATGGGATGTGGCTAAAGTGTTTCCCAAACTAGGGAAATGCTCGATCGCACCTTTGATTGCTATTGTGGAAGACGAAGCAGCAGATCTTGAGGTGCGTTGGTTTGCTAGTCGTATTCTGGGGGAGTTTGATGATCCACTAGTGGTAATCTCTTTAGTGGAACTGCTGCAATCGGCTGAAGACGAAGACTTAGCGGAGATGGCGGCGCAGGCTTTGAGCAATATTGGTAGTTCGGCAATTACCGCTTTGAGTAGTTTACTACTAGAAGAAGAGTCAAAGTATTTAGCAGTGCAAGCCCTAGCTCATATCCGACACCCAGAAACGATCGCCCCTCTACTCACTGTAGTTAATGACCCTTTGCCTAGTATACGCTCTACCGCGATCGAAGCCTTGATTAGTTTTCGCGATCGCAGAATTTTGCCAGTACTTTTAGAAGCATTACAAGATCCTGCGGCAGTGGTGAGGAAACAAGCCGTGATTGGCTTAGGTTTACGAGGGAGTAACTTACCAGAATTGGAGGTACTTGACTACCTCAAGCCCTTATTATACGATTTTAATCCACAAGTTTGTCAACAAGCAGCTATTGCCTTAGGGCGGTTAGGTACAGATGAGGCAGCGGAGGCTCTGTTTAGGGTACTCAAGTCCCCAGCAACACCAATTTCCCTACAAATAGACTTTGTGCGTGCTTTGGGTTGGGTGCAAACACCATTAGCCTTGGAGTATTTACAGCAAGCACTGATATCATTTCCGGTTGATTACTTACACCTTGGTGGCAATAAGGCAGAAGGCAGACGGCAGAAGGCAGAAGGAAAGGATAAGTGTTTAGCCGGATATGATATGACTCGGGTTACCCCAGAAGTGAGTCAGGAAATCATTGCTGTACTAGGACGTATCGAGTTAGCGGAGTTGAAATCCCAAGCAACTCAAATTCTCATTGAGTTGCTCCATAGTGAACAATTTTCAGTACCATATCCTACTCTCAAACAGACCTTAGCCATGTCCCTAGGACAACTAGGAGAAGCTCAAGCACTAGAACCCTTGATCAAGCTGCTAGAGGAACCAGATTTGACTGTGAGGTTACATGCGATCGCAGCCCTCAAAAATATTCCCCATGCTTATTCTACATTACAACAGTACGGAGCAGATGAGAACCTAACATCAAAGTTACAGCAAGGAATCGCGATCGCTCTAGCCGAGTGGTTTTAGGTGTTAGGTATTAGGTGTTAAGTGTATAGTGCCGCTCTAATCAACCTTGCAAATTGTGAATCAAATTAATTCACTTTCTACATAAAAAAAATTTTTTGTATCTTTTTTGTATCATTGGATGCAAAAAAAAAACTCACCTACAGGCATCTTGATAACGCATAATTAAAACTACCCTAGAGCAGACAATGCCTGGGTAATTTTTACGGCTTAGCCGAGCAGCAATTATTTTAGGTGTGAGAGACTAACTTGAAAATGTCAAAAATTTCGTGGATGTCCTTACTGAATTTTCCTGCAATTGTTGGGGCAACTTTGTTATTTGCCACCCCAGCAATGGCTTCTGAGGCAGTTTTTCCTAGGGAAGAAATCTCCTCAGCAACCATCGAAGAGATACCGGAAAAACTGGCGGATATGCCGACAGCAGAGGAGAACCCTGCCTCAGATTTACTTACCCAAGCAGTAGATAGTGGGGAAACTGGCATCCCTACCTCAGAGTCAACAACTCTCTACGGCGATGAGGTAACCCCAGAAAGCGATTACCTGGAGCAGATTACCAACGTCTCAGAGTTCAGTGAACTAGAGAACATCCTTAATGAGTCCAATGAACTAGAAACCGATGCTAACTCCCTTGGTCAAGTTACCAGTGTCACCGAGTTAACCGACGTTTCCCCAGGAGATTGGGCCTACGACGCTCTACGGGAACTCGTAGAGGAGTATAAATGTATTGTCGGATATCCTGACCGCACTTTCCGAGGGAACCGACCGACAACGCGCTACGAATTTGCCGCTGGTTTAAGAGCCTGTTTAGATAGTATTCAGGCTCTCATAGCCGAGAATGGGGTTGTCACGGAAGAAGACTTAGAAAAACTAAGATCCCTGATTCAGGAATTCGATGCTGAGTTAGCAGTATTAGGGACACGGGTAGATAATCTGGATGCCAGGGTAGCATTTTTAGAAGACCATCAGTTTTCCGTCACTACTAAGCTGAAAGGAGAGGTAATCTTCAGCCTTTCTGATGCCTTCGGAGATAGTGTTGATGATGAAGTTAATACAGTTTTCCAAAACCGCACCCGTCTTAACTTCATAACTAGTTTTACCGGCAAGGATACCCTTCAAACCCGTCTACAAGCTAGTGATGCTGCTCCACTTTTACCCAGTGTCTTCCCACCTGTCTTACCACTTGGTTCTGGACCACCCTTATCAGGTACTCAAGAAGGACGCTTCACTTACGACGGCTCTAATAGTAACAATGTCGAGATCGATATTTTCCGCTACATCTTCCCTATAGGGGATAAAGTAAAAGTCCAAATCCTAGCTAACGATGCTCTGCACCACTACTATGTAGATACGGTCAACCCCTACTTTGAGGGTCGTGCCGGTGGTTCCAATGCCATTTCCCGTTTTGCTGAACGTAACCCCATCTATCGTATCGGACCTTTCGGTGCTGGTGCCGCGATCGCGATTAAGCCTGCAAAGAATCTCAGATTTGACTTGGGTTACATCGCCAATGAAGCCGAAGATCCTGGTGCTAGTGCGGGTTTATTTAATGGCAATTATTCAGGAATTGCTCAAGTTGTCTACGGTGACCAGTTTAAAATTGGCTTAACTTATGTTCATGCCTACGATGGCAGGAATACCCGCCCTACTGATCGCACGGATAGATTCGTTTTCGGTGGTACTGGTACTTTCTTAGCCAATAACCCTTGGGCTGCTGCTGGACTTGGACGTACACCAGTAGTAAGTAACTCTTATGGTGCGGAAGCTTCCTTGCGATTTAGCCCGAATCTGGTGCTCAATGGTTGGGTAGGCTATACCGATGCTCGTCTCATTGGGATAGGTGATGCTGACATTTGGAACTTTGCCGCTGGTTTAGCTTTACCGGATATCGGGAAAAAGGGTAACTTGGGTGGTATCTTCTTTGGTGCAGCACCAACCCTCCGGGGACTGGTTAGTCAAGGAAATCCTGTAGGCTTAGCTCGGGATTTTGCTTATCATTTTGAAGCCTTCTACAAGTACCAGGTAAGCAAAAATATTTCAATTACTCCTGGTTTTATCTGGCTACTCAATCCTAACCAAAACAGCGACAACAGCGATGCTTTCATCGGTACTCTGAGAACGACGTTTACTTTCTAAGTTGTTTGTTGTTTGTCATTTGTCATTTGTCATTTGTCATTTGTCATTTGTCGTTTGTCATTCGTAACGCAACCTAAAATCATTACCTAACACCTCAACCTTCTGTAGGTGTCCAGAGCCCCGACTTCTTTAATGTCGGGGCTCTTATAGGGAATAGGGAATAGGGAATAGGGAATAGGGAGCAGGGAAGAAAATTGTTTCTTACAGAAATTGCATTCAAAGCCCACGAGCGTAGCGTCCTTGAGGCGTGGGATGTAGAATGCCCACCTTGGGGTGGCGTGTCATCTATTTCTGTGATAAGATAATTTACGTTGATTTATTTGACGTAAATGTTTGTCCTTGAGTTTAAGCTGTATGGCAAGAAAACTCAATATCAAGCCATAGATGAGGCAATTCGGACGGTTCAATTCATCCGCAACAAATGCCTGAGATATTGGCAAGATAATCGTGGAATCGGTCAAAAAGCGATTTATGCTTATTCAACTGTTCTACGAAAAGAGTTTGCTTTTGTCGGGAAGCTTAACTCGATGGCTTGTCAAGCATCAGCAGAACGAGCATGGTCAGCCATCAGTCGTTTTTATGATAATTGTCGTAAGAAGGTTAAGGGAAAGAAAGGTTATCCCAAGTATCAAAAACGATGTCGCTCCGTTGAATACAAAACAAGTGGATGGAAGCTTTCTGATGACAGAAAGAAAATATCATTCACGGACAAAAACGGAATTGGCAGGTTAAAAATGAAAGGGACTAGGGATTTAAACTATTTTTCTATTGACCAGATTAAACGGGTCAGAATTGTCAGACGGGCTGATGGCTATTATGTTCAATTTTGCATTAAAGAAGACGTTAGATGTATT
>JAAHGR010000633.1 GCA_010672425.1 Symploca sp. SIO2E6 | reverse complement strand
GAACATTAGATACCCTCCCAGTGCGATTACCTTAGATGCCATTAGGCGTTGAGCACAGAGGGAGCAGGTAGCTTTACCCCACAGGAAAATTCGTGCGATTACCTTAGATGCCATTAGGCGTTGAGCACTTAGCAGAGTTTTCTGAGGAAGCTAAATAGACTTGTGCGATTACCTTAGATGCCATTAGGCGTTGAGCACAATTGTAACTTTAGACATTTTGCGATTCCCACAAGTGCGATTACCTTAGATGCCATTAGGCGTTGAGCACAGTACGAGTTTTCAGCTGAACAGCACGTTCGACTAATGTGCGATTACCTTAGATGCCATTAGGCGTTGAGCACTGACAAAGGTTACAACAGTGAGGTTGTAGAGAAATGTGCGATTACCTTAGATGCCATTAGGCGTTGAGCACTGGTGATGGTGGACAACGATTACAGGAACTACAAGTGCGATTACCTTAGATGCCATTAGGCGTTGAGCACTAGGTATTGGTACTGATAGTCCTACTGAGAAACTAGGTGCGATTACCTTAGATGCCATTAGGCGTTGAGCACATCAGCAATATCTGCTTTTCTCAGCGCTTTTTCCGCGGTGCGATTACCTTAGATGCCATTAGGCGTTGAGCACGGGATGCAATCGGTCAAATCTGCGATCGCGATCGCGTGCGATTACCTTAGATGCCATTAGGTGTTGAACCCGGTTAGGGCGCACGTCGGTGCGCCCCTACGGTTTGTGCAATTACCTCAGATGTCGTTAGGCATTGAGCCCAAAAATTCTACATTCTAAATTCTACATTCTACATTCCTCAGATGCCGTTAGGCGAAATCACAACAATAACGTTGGAGGCATCTTGATGCAACTATTAACCAATCCTGAAAGCAAACAAGACACAATTCGTGTCAGTGCCTTACACGCTTTCGCCTATTGTCCTCGCCTCTTCTACCTCGAAGAAGTCGAAGAACTTTACACCCAAGATGCAGCAGTTTTTGCTGGACGGCGCTTGCATACAGAACTAGAAAAACACGAAGATGAAGAATGGGAAGACCTCTTCCTCGAAAGCGAGGAACTAGGATTAAGAGGTAGAGTAGATGCATTGCGCACTCGCGATGGACAAACCATCCCCTACGAACACAAACGGGGTCGCTGTTACCGCAATAACCAGAATCAACCCCAAGCTTGGGAAAGCGATCGCTTACAAATTCTTGCCTACGCCTACCTGATAGAATCAGCACTGGGCATCCCAATTCCAGAAGGCAGAATCCGTTATCATGCCGATAATGTACTAGTTCATGTACCTTTAGATCAACAGGGACGAGCCATAGTCAAAGAAGCAATTCAACAGGCGCGACTACTCCAGCAATCTAGCCAACGTCCTCCCGTTAACAACAATGAGCGCCTCTGTACCCGTTGCTCCCTGGCTCCAGTTTGCTTGCCAGAAGAAGCACGACTGGCTCATAATCGGGAATGGCAACCAATGCGGTTGTTTCCCAAAGACGATGAGCGACAGGTAATCCATATACTAGAACCAGGAACCGCAGTTGGTCGTACTGGGGAACAACTCAAACTCAGCCGTCGAGGTCAATCTCCCGAAACCATACCGATTCAGCAAATAGGACAGCTAGTACTCCATAGTTTCTCACAAATCTCTACCCAAGCCCTACATTTTTGTACAAATAAGGGTATTGGTGTACATTTCATCTCCGGTGGTGGGCGATATTTAGGTAGTTTGGATACCAGGCAAGGCAGTATTCAACGCCGCATCCGTCAATATGCAGCTTTGAGTAATGAGCAAACTTGCCTAGAGTTGGCGCAGAAACTAGTAACTTGTCGCGGCAAAAGCCAACGTAAATTCCTGATGCGGGGACAGCGGGGAATAAAGGGAACCTCTGCTAAGCTGAAAAATGCCATAGCACAAATGAAAACTCTCCTGCAAAAAGTTCCTCAAGCCCAATCCCTAGAATCCTTGTTAGGCTTGGAAGGTAAGCTAGCAGCCCTATATTTTAGTGCTTTACCTTGTCTAATTGCAGAAACAGTTTCTCCAGAGTTACACTTCAACCATCGCAATCGCCGTCCACCGAAAGATCGGTTTAATGCTCTCTTGAGTTTTGGTTACACCTTATTGCTCAAAGACGTAACCAACAGTATTTTAACAGTTGGACTCGAACCAGCCCTAGGTTTCTACCATCAACCTCGTTCCCAAGCACCACCCCTAGCCCTAGATTTACTAGAAATCTTCCGAGTACCACTAGTAGATATGCTAGTTATCTCTTCTATCAACAAGGGTCAGTGGGATATTCAAACCGACTTTAACATACGAGGGATACAAGTTTGGTTAAGTGATAGCGGCAGGCGTAAATTAGTCAGTTTGTACGAAAGTCGCAAAGAAGTAAGCTGGAAACACCCAGTTACAGGTTATGCTCTCACCTACCGTCGTTTACTAGAATTAGAAGTGCGCTTACTGGAAAAGGAATGGTCTGGCGAGGGAGGTTTATTTGGTCAGTTAGTGGTAAGGTGAGGTGTAACTGTGGCCGAAGCTAAGAATTGGTACTTGATTTGTTACGATATTCGCTCTCCCAAACGCTGGCGCAAAGCTTACAAGTTACTCCAAGGTTATGGAGAAAAAATTCAATACTCCATTTTCCGCTGTTGGCTAACTCAACGGGGAAGAGAGAAGTTGCGCTGGGAGTTGGAAAAAGTATTAACAGCGGAAGATAGTCTGCTGTTGATTCGTCTTTCTCACCAATGTGTTGGTGGTATCCAAGCCTACAATCGTCCAGAAGCTTGGCCTGTAGAGGAGGCAGGATACCGTATTATTTAGGGAGGGGGATTTTTGGCAAGGATCTCTGGTTGTGAAGCGATCGCACTAGCAAATAATGTCCAAAAGCTTTATTGGGAAAGGCTTATGGCGTTTTAAATAAGGTTAGAGATGCTTGCAAAATTGCTCAAACTCACATCTTGCACTATGCAGCAAACCCTACTTAATACCGTAAGCCAGAGCAATCAATTCCAGTACTGAAACTGTCAAATCTTATCACTGTTGCCTGTTGCCAGATGAGCTGTTGCCTACCTTCACAGGTCAATTTTCGACAGGCGTGCAAGATCTCAGTCAAAGTTAGTAAGAGCAAGGTTTTTGGCGTTGATTTTGAAACGTGCGATTACCTCAGATGCCGTAAGGCGTTGAGCACTCAATAGCTTTGAAAAAAATAGCGATCGCTTGCGTGGTTGCTCCAAATGCGTTAACGGTAGGGTGGATTTTGCTGTAAGATTATCGCCAAATGCGTTAGCGGCAGGGCGGGTTTTGTTGTAAGGTTATCGCTAAATGCGTCAAAGGTGACCCCAAACCCGCCCCTACAGATATGCGGAATTTTATTCTCCATTCTCAATCCTGAATGATATCAATTCCGGTTGCATCGGAATGATTAATAACTTGGCTTTTTGGTTAGAAAACATAGACACTGGTGGGCGCAAGCATTGCGCCCCTACCAGAGTGAATATTATACCAATGCTGCTTCCTCTAGCAGTTCAAAGGTTGATGTTGGGTTTCGCTTTTGGTTAAGTTGGAGAGATTCTAGTCAACAGTTTAAAAAAGCTTCACCCAACCTACAGTTCACTTTATATATGTGCGCACCTTTTCCCATTGTAAAAAATAACACAAAACCAAGGTAAAAGCAACCAACAAAGAGCAATCAGTAACATGCCTAAAATAATGCAATAGAAGTAGTGCTTTGCATCTTGCTCGCGTTTAACCTAAGCATGATAAGCATGAGCAAGATGTTTCGCTTGAAATTAACCAACTAACTCTGTGCGATTACCTTAGATATCGTTAGGTATTGAGCACTTTCGGGTGACGCAGTAAAGATAAAACCTTAGCTTTGAAAAAAATAGCGATCGCTTGCGTGGTTGCTCCAAATGCGTTAACGGTAGGGTGGGTTTTGCTGTAAGATTATCGCCAAATGCGTTAGCGGCAGGGCGGGTTTTGTTGTAAGGTTATCGCTAAATGCGTCAAAGGTGACCCCAAACCCGCCCCTACAAATTTGCGGAATTTTATTCTCCATTCTAAATTCTGAAAGTGTGGGCCTATAGATAAAGTCCCAAGTTCGAGCACAGATATTGTAACTAACCTAAATCCTATCTTTAATCTTGCTCTAGTTGTTTCAGTAGCTCTAATAATCGTTCTCAAAGTCCCCCTTTCCAAGGGGGATTTAGGGGGATAAAAATGTACCTTACAAGTTGTAGTGCGAGTATCTTGCTCGCGTTTAACCTAAGCTAGAGATTCAATGAATGGAGATTACTCAAGATGATGAGCTTATTTAAGCTACTAGAAAAAATCAAAACTAAACCTGGACTATACATTGGAAGTGCCTCCATCACCCATCTACGCATGTTCATCCTTGGCTATTGCTTTGCCCGCTCAGAAATGGGGATTACCAATACAGAAGCCGAAAGTGACTTCTACAAAAATTTTCAACCATGGTTACAAAATCGCTTATCCATCCGTACAGTTAACGGTTGGGACAAAATCATTTTGCTGACTTGTATCGATGAGAAAGCAGCCTTTGATTATTTCTTTCAACTTCTAGATGAGTTTCTCCAGCGAGATCAAAGCCAAGATTTAGACC
>JAAHGR010000632.1 GCA_010672425.1 Symploca sp. SIO2E6 | reverse complement strand
AGCAGGAGCATTGTAATCAATGGCATTTTCATTAGTAGCATAGGAGCGATCATCATCTACATAGCTTAAAGGCCCTAAACCTTTCGGCGCAATCCCATCTTGAGCATGGGTATTAGGACCACCTACCAGCAAACCAGGAATGACTATTTTTTGGGCTTTGGCAATCCGGTGATGGACATGCTGCACGGAATTGGAGCCGACGCCAGTAATGAAGGAGAGGTTAAAATGATTGCGTCCGAGGAGATAGTCTAGCTGCTCAAATGCGGCTGTGAGGTAAGCTTGCTTGCCGGTTAGTTGGTAGGCATAAACTAGATTAATTCCCTCTTCGGCTACTTTCTTATTGGAAGCCCAGATAAATTGATCATTAGCTAAATGATAGCCACTAAGGTCAACTTTTTTGAGCAAAGTATTGGCTCGTTTAATAACCTTTTCTTTAATCTGCTGTTTCAGGAGATCTGAACCTTGCCCCTTTTTCTGCATCAGATAGCTGATCATGGCTAATGGGGAAGGGTCTTTCCAGCTAAATACGGTATAATCAAATTGAGGAAGGTTTTGAGTTAGGTATTGGTCAAAAGGCTCCTCACCGGTAGTAATAAACAGTTCAACTGCGGCCCACAAACGGTCATCGACATCTGTTTTTAAAGATTCTTCTTGATCCCACTCACCAAACAGGTATTTTCCAGAGCCACTGTCATCCCCCTCAAACCAGTCTACTTGCATTGAGGGTTGGGTTTGCAGAAACTGCCAAGCTTGCTGAGCAGCTTGTAAGTAACTCCTAGCAGAGTTGGCGTCAAAGGGCTGATAAATTCTGGCTGCCATGGCCATAACTGCGGCAAATTTACCAGTTTCTGGAGTAGAGATACCATAAATAAACCGTTGCTGGGTATCTCCATTGGGTAGAATATCCCCAGGCCAGTTTTTCCCAGAGAGTTTGCGATAGACTGCACCATCCTCCCTTTGCATCTTCAGTAACCAAGCTAGTTCTACTTGGACTTCATCGAGTATATCTGGTCTACCAGTACCACTTTCCGGTATATTTAATTGGCGATCGCTAAATAAATGGGGATATTGCTCATACACACTCAGCAAACGACCCACCGTCACAGCCGCCGGAGCCACATACTTGCCAAAATCTCCAGCATCGTGCCAACCACCTTGGGTACTTTTTGTCTCTCCCTCTTGATGGAATTGATCACTATGGGCAAACATGCCATCATTGAGATGGCAGGGGGGATGACTCACCCCAGTTACTGAATCAGCGATCGCAACGCCACATCGTTGTAGGTAGTAGGAACGAAGCAGTTTAGTCAAGGCATCCTGATAGATACCTGTACCGATATCGAAAGGATAGGATTGAAGATTGCCCTGTTTGAGGTAATATCGACCTACTTGATCGAAGTCAGTGAAATCAATTGTTTGGACAATATCCTGAGTAGCTTCATCTGTAAGAGATTTGGTTAACTCCGAGACAAAAACCGTTTTTTTAGTCCTGGCATCCAGCAATTGTACCTGATTGTTGGCTCGATTACTCGGATTGAGCAAGAAGGCTAATTTTGGACTCTTGGGGTAGTAGCCTACTTGATTGACAACGATTTGTGAACTCGAAGCTGTCCCTATAGTTTGAGCATTACTTTTAGTATATAATCCATAAGCGATCGCGCTAGCCAAACCAAAGAAAAATCTTCTTGTTATTTGTTGTTTGTTGTTTGTTGTTTGTTGTTTGTTGTTTGTCATTTGTTATTTGTCATTTGTCATTTGTTGTTTGTACTAATGAGGAATGATATCAAGTTCTGAAAACTCGAGATGACACAGTGGCAGGACAATTTTTCTCCCACCAATGAAAGAGGAGGGAGGAAAATTGAGATCAGACATTATTTCTTTTTTCTCAATATCTTGGCTTAAGTCAGGATGAATTTCTAGATTTTTCGACCAGTTAAAAAAATAAGACGCAAGCTGTCTTACTTTGGAACCTTCTGATACTCTTGCAACCATTGGACTAGATCATCCATAGCAGCAAAATCCAACAGTGCTTCCCCTAACTCCTCCAATGCCTCAAGGGGCAACTGCTTGATCTGATCTTGTAGTAGTTGTGGTAGACTACCTACACGGCGAGTCAACAGGCGTAAGACTAGGGATCGCTTCCTTCATCCGAAATTAGTAATAATCCTTGATACTGGAATCCTAGGTTTAGTTACAAACCCAAAAAGTGAAACTTTATCTTTAGAATGTAAAAGATGGTTGGCCAGAATTGAGCTAGAAGGAATACGAACAGTTTCCTCAGAAATATCAGACTACGAAATAAGAAGAGAGCTAATCAGAGCAAAAAAGACAAATGGATTAAGAAGACTGAATGACTTACGCTTTCAAATCAAATCAATGCCGATACTCTTGCAACCATTGGACTAGATCATCCATCTCAGCAAAATCCAACAGTGCTTCCCCTAGTTCTTCCAATGCCTCAAGGGGCAACTGCTCGATCTGATCTTGTAGTGGTTGTGGTAAACTACCTACACGGCGATTCAACAGGCGTAAGACTAGCGATCGCTCTCCTTCCTGACGACCTTCTTGTTTAGCCAATGTAGCTTTTTGCAAAACTTGTTCCTCTAGGGAAAGGATTAACTCCCCGTCTTGGGTAAACCACCGCAGCCACAGTCGGTTGATTGTACGAAATGAACCCTGCCACAAACCTAAGCTGATACCCAACTCTGGCAGATAGAAGCGTCCTTGAGTTAGTTCTACCGCTATACTCATACCAAATCCGCTTTGGATAGACCACAAATAAGGAACTGCGAAACCCTGTAGAGACCTGCCTGCTTTTATGATGCCCGAAGGGCTGTTTGGCGCGTCTGGTACAATGTGCGACAATGTATACCGGATTTGGTATCAAAAGGATTTAAATTATGAAACTTCCATATAAATCTTTAATTAATGTCCAATGCTCTTCGTATTTACCATCCTGATCTTTATCCAAAGAATCTCTAATAAAGGCCGATATTTCTTCCTCCGATTTTTGGTCTATTTCTTCATCAAAGAAAGCGATAACTTCTTGGCGAGTATTAACAATATCACGGCTGTTTAGCTTAAGAAGCTTATCAATAGTATCTAATGCTTCTGTATCATCATCTTTTGCCGGGATAATTTCCCCTTTATTGTTAAAGCTAAAGCGGGATTCACAAGTTGGATCTAAGGGAGAAATTGGTAATATGTGATCACCTTTAGAATTTCCACAGTGTTTAGGCTCACCTTTTTTGAGGTTGTTTTGGCAAGAGCAGAGTAAATTTGAATAATCTAGAGGATCAATCTTTGGATTACTCTGGGGCTGTAAATGCTCAATATGACAGTTTCCCATAGTTAGACGAGATTCGCAATAACAGCAAATATAGCCTTGTTCCTTAAATAGGGACTTAAGAACAGCCTTTTTTTCATCTCCCCGTAAGTCCTCAAATTTAGGCTGCCAATTTTCATTTGCTTGGGCTTTCCAATCACGAAATTTTTCTGGCTCCTGCCCTTTCTTAAAATGCTTCATCGATTTTTTCTTTCCTCCCGACGAATCATTAGTTCTAACCTAGTTAGTTCTGAGTCTGCTGTACTTTTTATGGTTTCTCTCAAAGAATTTAGCTTGTCTTTGGCATTATCTAATTGGTGTTGATCAATATCTAGGTAAATCTCTTGTAAGGATTGTTCAATTTCTGATGGGCGAGTCGTTGCTAATCCCATTAAGTCCTCTAGAATTCGTTCTGCCGTCTTGCCATAGGATTCCATTGCAGAATTTACTTTTAAGCCTTTTTCAGTTTGGTGAATAATCTGTAAATTTTCAGGTTGGACATGGGTAACAACATGGGGAGAATGGGTTGTAATGATGAATTGACAGTTGGGAAATGTTTTGAGCAAGGTGGGAATAATTAGACGTTGCCATTGAGGATGAAGATGTAAGTCGATCTCATCAATGAGAATAATGCCTGATGCCTTGAGGGGTTCTGAATAATTTGGGTGTAACATCACCATACGACGTGCTAAGTCACCAACCATCGCAATTAAACATTTTTCGCCATCTGAGAGTTGATCAATTCTCAGGGTTTCTGTGTGTTTCGTGATTTCCAGGCGCAGGGGACTACGGCGTACTGTCGGATTAGTAAATCCGGGTAAGAAGTTTTCAATAGTTTTCCTAACTGTTTCTAGTTGTCGATCTGGGTAGGTGATGTTATCTTCGATATTGTTATCCTGAAGGATTGGGTTTTGTTGATTGTTTTGGATAAGTTTGAAATTCTCGTTTTCTATATCTTCTCGTTGTCGAAACCATTCAAAAAATACCCTAAAGTCTGCCCCACTAGTTAAGGAATTTTCGTAAGCAGCCAAAGGGTCAAATAAATGTTTTTTTCTAATTTTTAGGGGAATATCTAAAACAGCACGATTAACTGGATAGTAAGCAAAGAGGGTCAAATTAGTGGCGTTCTGATAGGTAAGTTGCTCTCTTACTTTTTCAGTATAGATTTTTAGGGTGGTCAGAACGCTATTTTCCTTACTGAGATTAAGCTTGCCTTGGCGAACTTTATAAAGTTTCCAGGTGAGGAGTTCGTTGTCTACTTCACTGTATAGTTCAATTCTGGAGAAAGTTTTACCA
>JAAHGR010000631.1 GCA_010672425.1 Symploca sp. SIO2E6 | reverse complement strand
AGTTCCGTTTCCAAGGGTGGTTCGTTGCTATATAAGTCGCCTGGGGGAAAGATAACATCTTGAGCGATCGTTTGGGAAGTTTCTGGTGGTTTAACGATTTCTTGAATAGGAGACATGGGGAATTGGAAATTGGGAATTGAAAATTGAGAATTGGGAGTTCTGGACAGCAGTATTGCATTCTCTCCGGTCTCCCTCCTGGGAGGGGGTTAGGGGTGGGTTCTTCCGGTCCAGAGGTTAGGGGTGGGTTCAGGCTTAGGTTTAGATTGAGAAGAGGATTTATCAATTAGCGGTTTGAAGAAAGAAGGTTGCAAGGTATAAGGGAATTATAACGGTTTATCCTTTCCTTTCTCCATTCTCAAGGTTTATGAATGCAACTGTATTAGGAATTACCGTCTTATCCTTAGTTATTTGGATAGGACTACTGGGTTTTAGGGGTCAGTTTTGGCGAGCCAATCAGCGCCTGGAGGTTGAGTCAACTAAACGAGAATTATGGCCCAGGGTTTGTGCCGTAATTCCGGCTCGTAACGAAGCTCAATTACTACCAATAACTTTGCGATCGCTCTTTTCCCAAAACTATCCTGGTGCTTTTTCCGTCATCCTAGTAGATGACCACAGTACTGATGGTACAGCTCAAGTGGCTCAACAGGTTGCCGAGGAAACCAAACAACCCCAACAATTACAGGTTATCTCAGCTCAACCACTACCTCCTGGTTGGACAGGAAAACTTTGGGCTTTAGAGCAAGGAATTCGTCAGGCACAGCAACAAACACCTACACCAGACTATTTCCTGCTCACGGATGCGGATATTGAGCATGATAGTAGTAATCTACAGCAGCTAGTTACCAAGGGAGAAACCGAACAGTTGGATTTGGTTTCTTTAATGGTACTGTTACGCTGTCAGAGTTTTTGGGAAAAACTCCTGATTCCGGCTTTTGTCTTTTTCTTTCAAAAGCTTTATCCTTTCCCCTGGGTAAATACTCCGACTAACTCCACTGCTGCTGCTGCTGGAGGTTGTATCTTGATTCGCCGTCAGGCTTTAAGCGATATTGGTGGACTTGAGGTAGTGCGTCAAGCGCTAATCGATGATTGTGCTTTGGCTCAAGCCGTTAAATCTGGAACAAAGGTGAGCGAAAAAAAGGGTGAGGAAACAAGTAAGGAGACGGGGAGACGCGGAGACACGGAGACGCGGAGAATGGAAATTCAACCCAAAATTTCCCTCACCCCTCGAACAACATCTATTTGGCTGGGATTGACTGACTCCACCCGCAGCTTGCGACCCTATCCTTCTCTGGCTAGTATCTGGAATATGGTGGCTCGCACTGCCTTTTACCAGCTTAACTATTCCCCGTTGTGGTTAATAGGAACAGTACTAGGCATGACTTTGATTTACCTAGTTCCTCCTATAGCCGCTATCTTCGCTACTTTAACCGGAAATTGGCCGATCGCGATCGCGGGTTTTGCTAGTTGGTTACTCATGGCTGGAGCATACTTACCCACCCTACAATTATATCAACGTACCCCTTTATTGGCTTTCTGCCTACCCGCGATCGCTTTTCTCTATAATTTAATGACCTTAGATTCAGCACTACGCTACTGGCAAGGACGAGGTGGTGGCTGGAAAGGTCGAGTTTATTCTAGTTGAGTACGGATTTTAGGATACATTGCTGACAAATTAAGGTTGTGTGCCATTTGTCAAATATGTTATTGCAAAATGTTACTAACTATATCTGTCGCTTGGCAAATTATGCCTGATTTTAACTTGTCACCAATGGAATGTGGAGAATTCAACTAAAGAGCCACCTCGGATAAAAGTTAGTCATAGCAATGTTTTGAGTGGATCTGGCATTTGGTGACGGTGTCTCTGGCATTACGCCTTCTCTAGGTTAACCATAATTGAGTTAAGATTTATTAAGATTACTAGACAACTTTTTTTTCTCCGTGTCTTTTGCTTGATGAAAAATATTTTATTATAGCATATCTCATTTTATAAATACAACGATAAGAGAGGAATACAAGACTCGCATAAGAATTAAATATCAAAGCTTCCAGCCTTATTAACAAAAGTTCATAGTATTGAGAGAAAAGTATTTTGCTATTATTGGAGCTAAGATCTTGTATAAGCATAACCCTTAATTATAACATATTTACGATATAAGCATAATCTATTATTATAACATACCTTCATTTGACAGAAGGTTGCGTGTTGATTAACATATGAATTGCGACAAACTAATTAGGATTCTGTCCCGTTAAAGTACCGTTAGAATATACGGTTAACGGGACATTTGCCTATGCGAGTAGCCGTCCCTTGATGTAAACCAGGGCGGCTTACTACTATGTAGCATGTATAGCAATCCATCTTGAGATAGAAAGTAGTCAAACTGTTTTAAGGCTGCTGTAACGTGGTTTAGCTTTGTTCTTAGTATGTAGTTGGGTATAAAAATAATCAACTCTGTATTAAGAAATGTAAAAGCAAGGCTAATTATTGTGCCACGGGCATTTTGGCTAAGGTTGTAGAAATTTTCTGATAGGGTCGCTATACTTACAGCGCGGAGCTAAAAAAGGTTAAAGAGCTTAATCTACAAGCTTTCTCATCTTCTGACTTCTGCCTCCTGCCTTCTTTGACTAGTGACGGAATCAAATAAGATTGCTATAAAATATAAGCAATCTTGGAAGTATTAAGTGATTACGGAAGGATGGAATCCTAATTGGTTTGTCGCAGAACTCTCAGGCTTCCTCCTGTCGTGTTCCTTTTCTCCAGGCTCATGAACACTATTTCTAGGAGGACTCAATTTTTATGAGTGTTTTTCCGAATGGCAACCAGACCCCTCGTTCAAATCCAGATGACCAAGGGGTGTCAGTCAACATTCGACTGCCGCAAAAGTCGCTTGTTGTGTTGCTTGGCTTTTGTTTGTCTTTTGGGTTCGGGTTTGTGGTAGCTACTAGCCAAAGTCAAGTTCAAATCCAAAAACAAAGCCAAGGCCAAACGCAGGTTGCTAACTGCAATGTTGAACAACAGACCATAAAAACCCCAGTAATGTCTTTACCCCGTAAAAACGAGTAGCCTGCCATAGAGATTCTGGCAGGTAGATCATGGGGAAAATCCTTAACCTCAAATACGCTTGTCAAAATTAATGTGGTCAAGTGGCACGACTAAAACTTTAGGTTGGGTAGAGCGATAGCGAAACCCAACATTTGTGTTACTTATATCAAGTAGGACTTACGCACCCAAAGTCTGAAACCTTGATTTTACGTTAGGGCGAGCGCTAATTTAGATGACTCAAACCCTTATTCTTGTGTGACAGTGCGTAAGTCCTATTACTGTCGAATAAAGGATTTGTGAGCCGCATACGCCGGTGCAGTTGGCATAGCCTCTCTAAGAGTTGGCAATTGCACGAATAAATTAGCGATCGCATTCTTGGGAGACCTCAGTTACTCTGAACTCCAGACTAAGCTCTCAGCCCTAAAAGAAGACTGGGCTATGGATGTCATAGTCTAAACTCCAGTTAGAACAAACCAATTTAAATGGGTCTTAGCTTACCTGATACCTAAAATCTTACCTAACACCTAATACAGCCTTTCCTGGAGTAAGCCCAAGAAAATTAGGGGTCAACTACCATATATGTGCGCACATTTTTCTGCTATAAAATGGTAGTAGAAAATCAGCATAAAGTCAACTTTATTATGAAGAACTCCCAAGGAGAGCTTCGCATTGGGTTTCGCTTTGCTCTACCCAACCTACTTTTATTGGAATTAGTTCGGTGAACTCTTGACTCGTGAACTCCTAAACTCCTAAAATCCTAAACTCCTGAACTTCTTCTCCCCTATGAATAAAACCTCAACTGACTTTGACTCCCCTTGGAAAGATACCTTGGAGTGGTACTTTGAACCCTTTATCCGTCTGTGCTTTCCTAAAATCCATTCTGCCATCGATTGGTCTTATTCTTGTCAATTCCTCGATAAAGAACTGCAAAAAGTTGTGCGAGATGCTCAAACTGGACGGCGCTTTGCTGATAAACTGGTGCAAGTTTGGCTCCTTGATGGTCAACAAACATGGATTCTGATCCATGTGGAAGTCCAGGGTAAGCGAGAAAAGAACTTTGCCCAACGAATGTACACCTACAACCACCGTATTGCTGACCGCTACAACCGCTCAGTTTTGAGTCTAGCAGTCTTATGTGATAGTAATTCCCGTTGGCGACCTACCAAGTTCAAGAGCACCATCTTGGGTTGTTGCATCGAGTTCAAGTTTTTGATAGTAAAACTGTTAGACTACAAGGAGAAATGGGAAGAGATGGAACAAAGTGGTAATCCTTTTGCTACAGTCATCATGGCTCACATCAAGTCCCTGGAAACCCGCAGGAATCAACAGCAACGCCAAACGTGGAAGATGTCTTTAACCAGAAGATTATATGAGCAGGGTTATCAAAAACAAGATGTGCTAAACCTGTTTCATTTTATTGACTGGGTAATGAAGTTGCCACAAGGATTAGAGCAAGCCTTTCTTCAGGAGATAACGGAGTACGAAAAGGAGCAAAATATGCCTTATATTACTAGTGTTGAAAGAATAGGAATGGAACGAGGACGTCAAGAAGGGCGTCAAGAAGGACGTCAAGAAGGACGTCAAGAAGGACTA
>JAAHGR010000630.1 GCA_010672425.1 Symploca sp. SIO2E6 | reverse complement strand
CGCAACCTATCTCTAATCTTCAATTCTCAATTCTGGAAAACTCCCAGCTCCCCGACTTCTTCTGTGAAGTCGGGGATTTACAGCGCTTTGCGATGTCATGAGGTACAGTAAGAAAAATCCCCCTAAATCCCCCTTAGAAAGGGGGACTTTTATTGCCCCCCTTTCTAAGGGGGGTTGGGGGGATAAAGATGTACCACATAACAGCGAAAACTGCTGTATTAAGTTAACTGATACCTAATTTACAACACCGAAGCGATCGCGTATTTTGTAGAAAGCCGTAGGGTGGGTATGGTCAATAACCAGCGACAGAGTGTGAAATGCTTGGGAAGCAATATCCACCACAGTCTTACCAGCAAATGGAAATAGGTGGGCACTAAGCGAGGTAATTTACCAGTCCAATTGTTGAGATTTTCAATTTACCCACCCGACAAAAGCTTGTAGGGGCGCACTGCGTGCGCCCATGCTGCGTGCGCCCATGCTGCGTGCGCCCATGCTGCGTGCGCCCATGCACTGCGTGCGCCCATGCACTGCGTGCGCTAGGGACATTTGTAAAGAAATATGAAGATTTTAGCAATCTAGCTACTGTTCACTATTAGATTAAAACTGAAGCAGGATGGGAGTTTCAGCTAATTTTTGTTCCTCAAAATCACTAACTCGAAAAAGTCAGGAATTGCCTGTTGCAAACGTCTTATCTATAGGGGACCGAAGGCAAAACCACCAATTTTGTCCCAAGTCTAAGACTTAAGGCATATGTCTTAGGAATTTAGAATTTAGAATTTAGAATTTAGAATTCTGAATTCTGAATTGGGGTGCAACTACAGTTATTTGTGATGAAAAACCAACTGACTAGATTATTACCTCTGTTGCTTTGCTATGGGGCATTCCACCTAAGGACTACTCCCGTTGCGGCTCAATCCATTACCCCTGCTGCTGATGGTACGGGGACTATTATTAATCATAATGGCAATACCTATAATATTGGTGGGGGAACCCAAGCAGGAAGCAACTTATTCCACTCCTTTGTGGAATTTGGCTTAAGTCCAGATGAAATAGCTAACTTCCTCTCTAACCCTCAAATCAACAATATCTTAGGTAGGGTAACCGGAAGTAATCCTAGTATCATCCAGGGTTTAATCCAACTGAGTGGCGGGAATTCTAACCTCTATTTGATGAATCCCAATGGTTGGGTATTTAATCAAGAGGCTAGTTTGGATGTACCAGGTAGCTTTGGAGTAACTACTGCTACCAGGATGGGTTTTGGGGATAACTACTTTAACGCTATTGGCGATAACGATTATTTAAATTTAACCGGTAATCCTACTAGCTTAATCTTTGATACTGATAAACCTAGTTGGATTATTAATGAAGCTGACTTAGAGGTTAATTCTGGGGAAAGTCTTTGGGCAGTGGGAGGAGGTATCATTTCCACTGGCACTATAACAGGGGGAGAGGTTACCTTGGCAGCAGTGCCGGGGAAAAGTCAGGTAAGGCTTTCCCATGAAGGGATGGTATTGAATCTAGTCCTAGATGCGGCACCGGCAGGGGGGAGTAATAGTAGTGTAACCGGTATTCGAGCTGTAAATATTCCCCGTTATTTGACTGGGGGTAGTGAAGTCGGTCATGCTAATTATGCGATCGCGCAAGCTGATGGTAGCGTTAGGTTAGTTAATCGTGACACTGTTATTAATAATGGTGATACGGTAATTGCTGGGGAAGTTACTGCTGATGAGATTACCTTGATGGCAGCAGGGAGGGTAAAACCTACGGATTATGACTTACTCAACACTAATCCGGTAGTGGTGTTATTTCCTGAAGCAATTGGCGATAACCTGGAAACCACCTTTATCGATGAAGGGATTAATGATTATCAAGGGGAAGATGCTTATCATGATTTCCTTTATGGAGGAAAACCGGGGACTATTTCCCAGGTAGTTACCCATGAGGAAGGGGAGGGTATTGGTACTGTAACTCGAATGTTGGCCGCGATCGCGGAACAAGGGGGTAAGGTTAGTGCGATTCACCTACTAACAGAAGGTAATGAGGGGAATTTCTGGTTAGGTAGGGATTATGTGGACTCGGAGAATATTGGGAAATATCAACAGGAGTTACAACAGTGGAAAGGAGCGTTAACTGCGGGAGCAGATATCTTATTATATAGTTGCTTTACCGCCTTGGGAGCAACGGGAATGGAGTTGATTACTGCATTGGCTAACTATACTGGTGCTGATGTAGCGGCTTCCACTAATTTAACTGGTAGTGAGGCTTTGGGGGGAGATTGGGTATTTGAGGAGCAAGTTGGAACAATTGAAGCGGGGTTGGGGTTTGAGTCTCAGGTATTGGCAGATTTTACTGGTAAGTTGGAGGTTTTTACTGCCGGTAATGATGCGGAATTGATTACTGCGATTCTTAACGCTAATGGGAATGATGAAGCGGATACGATTAGATTGAGTGGGGATATTACCCTGGTGGGGGTGAATGATTTTACCGATGGGAATAATGGTTTACCTTCGATTGCTGCTGATGGTGGTAACAAGCTGACGATTGATGGTATGGGGAATACCATTGCTAGGGATGCAGCTGCAGCTGATAGCTTCCGGATTCTGCATATTGGGGCAGGGGCTGAGGTAGAGCTTAATAATATTACCATTTCCGGTGGGGTGGCTGATGGTTTTCTGCTTGATGGCAGTGGTGGGGGGATTTTCAATCGGGGAAACCTGACCCTGAATAATAGCACCGTTTCTGGTAATACGGCAAACAACGGCGGCGGCATTTACAACTTTGGAAATGGGGCAAATGCAGCCACCCTATCCCTGAACGATAGCACCGTTTCTGGTAATACCGCAAACTTCTTCAGCGGCGGCATTTTCAACCTTGGATTGGGAGAGAATGCAGCCACCGTAACCCTGAACAATAGCACCGTTTCTGGTAATACCGCAGAATCCAACGGCGGCATTTTAAACCTTGGATTGAGAGAGAATGCAGCCACCGTAACCCTGAACAATAGCACCGTTTCTGGTAATACCTCAGAATCCAACGGCGGCGGCATTTCAAACTTTGGAACTGCGGCAAATGCAGCCACTGTCACCCTGAACAATAGCACCGTTTCTGGTAATACCGCAGAATCCAACGGCGGCGGCATTTACAACAGAGGATTTTATGCGGATGCAGCCACTGTAACCCTGAACAATAGCATCGTTTCTGGTAATACGGCAAACAACGGCGGCGGCATTTACAACTCAGGATCTGTAGCAAATGCAGCCACAGTAACAGTTGGCAACAGTATTATTGCTGGCAATACTGCCACCAATGAAGATCCTGATGTCGGCAGAAACGATGCAGCTAATGCTCCCATCACCGATAATGGCAACAACCTAATTGGCATCGATACCACAGGAGCATTTACCACCAGTACCCTTGTCGGGACTCTTGCGAACCCCCTAGATCCTAGATTAGCACCATTAGCAGACAACGGTGGCCCTACCCAAACCCATGCTCTTCTACCGGATAGTCCTGCTCTTGATGCGGGAAATAATGCCTTAATACCAACGGGTTTCACCACGGATCAACGGGGTAAAACGCGGATTAGTGGCAATGCAGTAGATATTGGTGCTTTTGAACTCCAACTACTATTGAGTATTGCAGGAGGTAATAACCAGAGTACTATTATCAACACGGCTTTTACTAATAGCTTGCAAGTCCAAGTTACCGATGAATTCGGCAATTTCGTACCAGGAGCAACCGTTACTCTTACTGCTCCCGGCACAGGAGCTAGTGCCAGTTTTGATAGTACCAGTTTAACTACTGATGCTAATGGTTTAGCGAGTATTATTGCAACGGCTAACTCGATTGGAGGAGACTATCAAGTAGGAGCCAGCTTTATTGGAATTAATGAGGTTAACTTTAACTTAACTAACACTGTCATTGACTTTACCCCAATTTGGCAATCAGTATTAAATGAGTTACCCGAATATGGATTAGAAGAGTTTGCCTGTCAAACTACCCCAGCTGTAGTTATCAATTCTACAGGAGAAGAAATTACCCTAGATGAGGCGATAGCAACTGAGATTCAACGGAATCAAGATTGTCAACCTGTAGGAATTGAGAATTGAGAATGGCTAATTGCTAATGGCTAATTGCTAATTGGGAATGGGAGATTAGGGATTTACAATAATGGGTAATTAGTATATTGTAGGGTGCTGTTAGCGAAGCGCGTAACGCACCATTATTTGTCCGTTTGCTACTAAAACCAAAAACAATCCCATTACTAGTATTGGATGACGCGATCGCACTTTTTACACCAACTCAGGTATGCTGTAGGAAAAACATTAGATAACTGGAGAATCCCAAAATGCAAATTACTATTGACTTACCAGAAGAAATTGCCAACACAATGGGTCAAAAGTGGGATAATTTTCCTCGAAAAGCCCTAGAGTGTATAGCCATCGAAGCCTACCGTCAGGAAGTAATCACTTCGGCACAAGTTGGGAGAATGTTGAACATCGCCTCTCGCTACGAAGTAGATGCTTTTCTCAAGCAGGCAGGTGCCTATTTACACTACGATGAGGCAGATCTTGAGCAAGATTTACTCACTATGCAAGAATTAGTATCAAAAGAAAAAAGCTGAAGTTTAGTATTTAAATGAAAGTTGT
>JAAHGR010000063.1 GCA_010672425.1 Symploca sp. SIO2E6 | reverse complement strand
AGAAAAATTATCAATCAAGGGGTCACAAGGGTGTAATTGGTTCCGAAAAGTCATAGAGCCAAACCTATACACCACAAGGGTTTCAAGGGCAGGTTGCGTCTGGTGACACGAACCCTAGGTTTTCGCCGATCTGCCGTTCTGCGTTTCGCAGCTACTCTCTTCCGAGCGACTTGCATGGCTTCACTTTTAGTTCTCGTGTTGCGTGTGAGGCGGCGTGAGAGCAGATGGGATGTTGATAAAAATAGCTCAAACAATACTCGATCGCCTCAAAGTAGCTTTGACAACTGTTCCGAGAATAAGTGATTGGGTATTTACACTATTACTATTGTTTGCCTTTGCCTTAATCTCTATACCTCTTGGCTTTTTGAGCAATTTTTTATATGTTGACCTGGCAGAAGCACCTTTGCAAAACTTAATCATTAAGGCAATTGTTATATTAGTAGCACCTTCGCTGGCAGAGGAATGTGTTTTTCGCGTCATGATTCTAAGTCATAAGTCAGAGAACTCCTCAATACAAAAAAAATGGCTTTTAATCATTTTGAGCCTTACAGCATACGTCATTTGCCATCCCTTGAATGCTTTAACACTATATAAAGCGGCCTATCCAACTTTTCTCAATCCAACCTTTTTGTTGTTGACAACATATTTGGGCATTATTTGTACTTGGCTCTACTTAAAGTCTGGCTCAATCTATCCTTCAGTTTTTGTGCATTGGATGGTGGTTATAATCTGGTTATTTGTGTTTGGTGGATATAACATTTTACACTCTGGTATCGTTCATTGATGTCAACACTCCTATCTAATTGGTTTAGGAGATGAACGAACCATACTCATCAATCTTGTGGCGTAATCGCTTTTGCAGGTAAGGGCTTGCGTCTTGTAGAGCTTCTAAGATGCTCTCGGCTTCTGTTTGGTATCGTTTGATTTTGTCTTGATTCCAATAGGATGGTGGTGCTTGCAGATTGGAGATTCGATCTGCCATTTTTACAATCCATATCTCCCTCGGCTGCTGTTTGATGCGGCGTAGGCAATCAGCCATTTGTTCAGCCCTTGGTAGGCTCTTGTCTTTGCTCAGAGCCGATACCCCCTGTGCAACTGCCAGCCCAAAGGAATCTGCTACTTGTTCAAAAGTAACACTCGTATCCTCTACTACATCATGCAATAACGCGCTTTGAACCGCCAAGGTTTCATTTGCCTGGGGTTCAACTGCCAAGGCTGCAATCACCTCCATGCAGACGAAGCTCAAGTGCATCAGATAGGGTAAATCTGTACCAGGGAAAGTTTGCCCAAGGTGAGCTTGGGCTGCAAATCGAAAAGCCTGGATGTAATCTTCTTGAGTCCAAGTAGACATAGTTTAGAAAAACTGTACACACCACGACCCCCGCTGGTTAATTTGCGATCGCACCTGCTGTTTCCTGCGCTGGCTCCTTGGGAGCTTTTGGCTTCTTCTCGAACACCTGTATTGCAGGCTGGTCTAAGATGAAGCCCTTGGCTGTGGCCTCACCCATCTTGCCGCTAATTGCAGCCACCCACATGGGATAGGTATCTCGTGCTTGTTCGAGCTTCTTGTACATCTTGGGCTTCACCTTCACACTCACCATGCGCCCGTCACAATCTAGCTCAAACTCCTTCCACCCGTTCTCTACCGTCTTAATGTCGGCTGGAAACTCGTTGATTTTCAGGGTAATCTCCATTTTGGCGGCTGTTGGCATAGCTTCTTTGTCCTTTGCTTCTCTTGTATCCTTATACCAGCTAGGTTTTATCGTTTGCAATTTGAGCTTAAGAGGCATCACCCGTTGGTGTCATTTTAGTTATCCTGTAGGGTTAATCCACCATACCAGTTGTACTTCCAAATTGTGCCAGAAAATTTCCCTCAAAAATCAATTTAAGCTCTTTATCCGAAATACACTACAGTTAATTCACATTAAAAAGCGCCCTCCTATGTATAGGAGGACGCTTTGAGGTTGTTAGCAGTAAAAATGTTGAGTTATTACTTATGTATTCAACCAGAGCTAACTCTTAACCATTGATTACAGGAGCGGTTAGTGCAACTGGTGCTGCTTCACCTGCTGCCAAGTCTAAGGGGAAGTTGTGAGCATTACGCTCGTGCATTACTTCAAATCCCAAGTTGGCGCGGTTTAGTACATCTGCCCAGGTTCCTACTACTCGTCCTTGTGAGTCAATTACACTCTGGTTGAAGTTGAATCCATTCAGGTTGAACGCCATGGTGCTGATTCCTAATGCGGTGAACCAGATTCCGATTACTGGCCATGCGCCTAAGAAGAAGTGCAAGGAACGGCTGTTGTTGAAGGATGCGTATTGGAAGATTAAACGACCGAAGTAGCCGTGAGCTGCAACGATGTTGTAGGTCTCTTCCTCTTGTCCGAACTTGTAGCCGTAGTTCTGAGATTCGCTCTCGGTGGTCTCACGTACCAAGGAGGAGGTTACCAAAGAACCGTGCATTGCGCTGAACAGAGAACCACCGAAGACACCTGCTACTCCCAACATGTGGAAGGGGTGCATCAGAATGTTGTGCTCCGCTTGGAAGACAAACATGAAGTTGAAGGTTCCGCTGATTCCCAGGGGCATTCCGTCAGAGAAGCTACCTTGACCGAGAGGGTAGATTAAGAATACGGAGGTAGCTGCGGCTACAGGTGCGCTGTAAGCAACACAGATCCAAGGACGCATTCCTAAGCGATAGCTCAACTCCCATTGACGACCCATGTAGGAGAAGATACCAATGAGGAAGTGGAAGACTACCAACTGGTAAGGACCGCCGTTGTAGAGCCACTCATCCAAGGAAGCTGCTTCCCAGATGGGGTAGAAGTGCAAGCCAATGGCGTTAGAAGAAGGTACAACAGCACCGGAGATGATGTTGTTGCCATAGAGCAAAGAACCAGCTACAGGCTCACGGATGCCGTCGATGTCCACAGGAGGAGCAGCGATGAAGGCGATGATGAAACAAGTGGTAGCAGTAAGAAGGCAAGGGATCATCAGAACACCGAACCAGCCGACATAGAGGCGGTTGTTGGTGGAGGTAATCCAGTTGCAGAACTGCTGCCAGACAGAGACGCTTTCGCGTTGCTGTAGGGTAGTAGTCATGTTAGGTATGATTGCTATGAATGAATTTTCAAGGTGCAGCAGACGTTTGTTTTTGTCTGCGTAAATATACATTAACTTAATTGTTAAGGTTTGTAAAGTGTTTTTGGGTAAAAATACTTACTATTGAACTGAATCTCAGACTCAGTGGGAATCCTAGCCTTGCCGTGGCGGTCTATTTTCATGGGGATACCCCACTTAACTACTCATGCAGCAACCTCAGTGGGGTATCACCTATGGCTTCAAAGCCGTTCTAAAAGGTTCCTAGAAGGGGCAGCACCTTTTTTTTGAGCAACTCGACCAGGGCTGGCTCCATATACTCGTAATTATCAGGGATATCCAGGCACACCACTCGCTTGTTTTTGAGCCAAGGTCTAAACCTCTTGGAAAGTTTGCTTCGGTGCGATTGTTCCATCACAAAAATAATATCAGCCCACTCAACTGCTGAGCTGCATAAAGGAATCTCAGCTTCCCGATCCAATCCTGCTGAGTCAACCTCCAGTCCCTCATAGGCGGAGAATACTGCCTCGGCTGTAGGGCTACGCAATCGGTTCTGGCTGCAAACAAATAGTAATTTCTTCATGATTGGTAAGACTAGAGACACTTGAGAAATCTAAAGCATTATTCTGAAATGCAGTTGCTAGGATGGAAAAAGGAATCAGACTTTTTGAAGCCGTCCCATGTCCACACCGCAACTTAGCGTCAGGATAAACCCACGCCTTAATGAGCAGCTTAATGCCTACATAAACCGCACTGGCATCTCGAAAACCGATGTGGTGGCAAATGCCCTAGCGCACTACCTGGGGTGTGTTGAGGATGTCTCATTGACACAGAGAATGGCTCATCTTGAGGCAAGGATGGTGGCGTTGGAAGCTGAAGTGAGGGGTAACTGACGATGACAAAAAGAATCTTGATTTTGTCAGCGAATCCCAAAGGAACCTCACGATTGCGTCTGGATGAAGAGGTACGCGAAATTAAAGAGGGACTGCGACGGGCAAGAGCGCGTGAGCATTTTTCTGTCGAGACGGCTGAAGCAGTGCGCTACAGAGATATTCACCGAGCCATCTTGGATTATGAACCGCACATTCTTCATTTCTTAGGACATGGAGCTGGTGAAGAAGGTTTGGTGTTTGAAAATGAAACAGGAAACGAAAAGCTAGTCGATGCTGAGGCATTAGCGGGGTTGTTTGAGCTTTTTGCTGACCAGCTTGAGTGCGTAGTTCTCAACGCTTGTTACTCAAAAGTGCAGGCAGAGGAGATAGCCAAACACATTAACTATGTAATTGGCATGAGTCAGGCGATTAAGGATAAAGCTGCCATTGAATTTGCGGTTGGCTTTTATGACGCTCTAGGAGCAGGCAGACCTGTCGAGTTTGCCTACAAGCTGGGCTGTTGGCTTGTTCGGGTAGCTGAAGTGCCAGGGCATCTGATTCCTGAACTTTTAACAAAAAACTTGTCTGATGATGACTCTCAATCTCTTGCCAGAGCAATTAATCAAAAGTTTGAATCTTCACTTGAATTGAATACTGAAGTCGAACTGCACTCGGAGAAGGAAGCAGACTACACTCGACTGCGTGACCTCCTTGCAGCCGGTAAGTGGAAAGATGCGGATCAAGAAACAGCCAGGGTAATGCTATTGGCTGCTGGTCAAAAACAAAGAGGTTTCTTACGACAAGAAGACCTCGAAAAGTTTCCCTGCGAAGACCTTCGCACGATTGATCAGCTTTGGGTAACATACAGCAATGGTCGCTTTGGTTTCAGCGTACAGAAAAAAATCTGGCTAGAAGCAGGTGGTAAGTTGGATTACGAAACAGAATGTAAATTAGGCGATCAACTAGGATGGAGGAAAGAAGGGGAATGGAATTATTATAAAATAACATTTAAATTACAGCCCACTACACCATTTGGACAACTCCCTGTCGCTGGTTTTATTGATTCGACTCAGGAGGAGTTTGATTTGACTCAGTCGCTTGGGGTGTGGTTTGGGTTTAGGTTGATTTGGCGGTTAGTTCTTTTCATGCGTTGCGACTTGTAAAGTCTGGCATATAAGCATTCCAGCCTTGCAGTAAAAATTCCAATTCAACCTACTTCTCTACTAATTCACAGGCTTTTCTTCAATTCTATTCCTGGCACTATCACCCCAAGAATCTTGCCGATCAACAAGTCGAATGAAACAGTCCACCAATCTGCTCTTTTTGTTGTAGCTCAAGGATGATGAATCCCAAAAGGGAAGCCTTGAGGATATTCCTGTTCATTGCTTCAAATTAGTTAAAAGCTATTTAATAAATAAAGCGCCAATAACAATCTTCTTTAATATATTTTTCCAGACTTTCCGATTTTGATGCGAGCCAAGCGTCGCCATAATAATTCATTAATAATAAGTCGGTGTTTTCAACAATAAAGAAATCATGTGAATTTTCGTTATATGCAGTTTTTCCATTATTCCAAAGTGGCTGAACATCTCCATTTAGTCCTTCTCTGGGATCTTCTACATTTAAACTAATCAAAAAAGGGGCACTCATCACAATTTCTTGCAGAGTCAATGTTATCAAAAATTTGCTCAATGGATAATTAACGGACTGAAATCCTTCGCCTTCGCCAAAAAGTTCAGCCGCATTTGAGAAAACTTCGGGATCATTGCTGTCGCATTGAACACGACAAATCCAATTACCTTGGTTTTCACAAGCAAACTCAACAAAACCATCAGAATATTCCAACTCTTCTGGGCTAGCTAGAGCATCCTGAGAGCAAAGTGGAGTCAAAGAATGGTTGCCCTCAGATGGCATAATCTTGGTTAGCGCACCAATTTCACAATAGTAGTCCCTCAGTACATCAGGAATGTTTTTAGGTAGCTCATTTTCATCTAAAGTAAATTTGTCAATGTACCCTTCATAGTATTTTTTGACAAATTTATAGAGGTCAGACAAAGAATTAATCATTGTAAATACTTGGTAGACTACTCACTGCGGTCTAGTACGTTTATTTATTTATTTATTTGTATTTATTTTACTATCCCACTTCCATTGGTCTAACATCTCCTTAAACCTACTTCTCTACGAAACGACAGGTTTTTCCTCAATCCGATACCAGCCACCCCAAGAATCCTGCTCCTCAACAGGTTGAATGAAACAGTCCACCTACCTGCTCTTTTTGTTGCAGATCATTGTAGAGTTTTGCTGCCATTTCGGTTTGAAGAATGTAGACAGGAATGTTTCTGTCTTCTAGCATCTGCAAAGTCTCAGGACAGACTTGAAGCATCTCCAGCATTCCCTTGGAAAGAATGACGGCTGTAGCACCATGTTCAAGCAACTCTTCTACATCTGCTGGCTGAATGCCAGGTGTATGCCGTGTACCCGTCTCTCGCCAATCCCATTCTCGTGCGCCTCCAGGATATAGCTTGGCATCTTTGAAGCGATTGTTCCCTTCAATTTCCAAGCTACCCCACTTGAGATGAGTGATGCGTGGTGAGCTAACGGATTGTTTCATCATTTTACCAAATACCCCACTGTGCGGTTTGTTTCCCATACATGGGATTTAACCTACCCCTCTGAACCGACCTCACCTTCTCTCCCCCATTCTATCTGGCAAAGAGAAGCCAGTGTTTTAAGGTATCTAATATTTGTTCATCCTCTGCACTATAGGCTGTCTCCAGCTTTTTTTCCGGTTCTATTCTCTTAACGATAAACCCCATATCCTGCCATTCTTGAGTCAAGGCTTCTTGGGTTATTGGTTCTGAGTAGTTGGTGTTTTTACTCCTGTTGGTTAGAGCTATTGTAAACTGTTTTATTTTCGGTATCCCTTGAAGTTCTGGATGAAATCTCACAGCATCTTCCACAAAAAACAAACCGTCATGTTCGGCAAGAATCGCTCCAATATTCTCTCCTAAAAACCGTCGTTGTTCTTGAGATGAGTAAATGAGAAATCCTTCGGCAAAAATCGCCACAGGCATACCTGGCTTGAGCAAGCTGTTCAATCTTGACCAAGTGTGACTATCAAACACATCTCCTGCCACATAATGAACCGTTAAACTCGGCTCTAATTCTTGAACTATTCTTCGTTTCAGACGAGAGTTTTCTTCTAAATCCACCTCAATATAATTGGTTACTGTCTGTTTGAGATTAAGAGCGTGTGGCGTCAGACCCGCTCCGAGTTCAATGACCTGCTGATACCCTCCTTCTCTGATGATATGTTCGCTAGTCTTGTATCTCAACTCGATTAAGTAGGGCAGACTTGAATAGCTCTTTGTTTCCACCAATTCAGCTTTATTTTCATCAACGATCCTTTGAATAATTTCCCGACAGTAAGGGATGCTTGTGTTCTTGGCTAAGGCAGCAACTGTTCTATAGGCTGTATATTGAATTGCTTCTTTTTCTGCCTGAGTGAGCGGCTTCATAAAAATCCTCATGTGAGAAGCATTAACTAGTGTAGAGTTTTTCTCCATACATCGCACTTAATCTACCCCTCTGAACCGACCTCACTTCCGACAAATGCCCACACCAAAAACAAGACAACTTTATCAAAACTTCATGTAATTCAGCCACAGCTTCATCGAAACTTTATTTTGACTGTCCGGATTCCTCTTTATCCTTACTGGTATAGCCACTACTCTTGTCTAAATGTTTGCCCTAAATTCATAACTGGAGTATAAATAGGATGAAAATTCCCTCCATTTTTCGCACTCTCTTCCCCTCTGTACTTCTGGGAGCTGCCTTTGCAAGCCTCTCAATAGCAGTTTCACCAACCAGCGTGGCTGCATTTACCTATAATGAAGCAGTTGATGGTGATTTGCCTGGGTCTGCTCAAGACTCTCCCATATTTGCCCTAGATATTGGTGAGAATACTTTTATGGGCGAACAAACCTTCTCCAACACTAATAATCCCTCTGATTTCGACTCTTTCACCTTCAGTATCCCTGATGGTGCTTTTCTTGAGTCAATCTTCATTGATATTGGTTTACTACCTGTAGGTTCAGGCTTTTTTGATTTTACGACGTATTCTCTCCAGGATGACTCTTTTGTCAATATTGACAATATTGAAGAATCTATTGCAATCCCTTCCAGCAATCGTGAACTATTTGTATCAAATCTACCATTAAGTTCAGGTCAATTCTCTCTTCAGCATAATTCTATTAGTGGAGCGCTATTTCCTGGACAGTTTCGGACAGCTTCTTATACTTTTTCTCTCAACGTTAATGAGAGTGCTTCAGAATCTATTCCTGAACCCAATAATATTATGGGTTTATTTGCCTTTATTACGTTAATAACCTGTACTGCTTTAAGGAAGAAGTTGCTTTTAGTACATTAGGGGCATTATCTTCTGACCGTTATGGTCGCACGAAACAGAACTTATTAGACTGGTTGCAAGGTATCCTTGCAGATAGCTTAAAATCAATAGATGCTTTTATATCGCATAGCTTATCGCTCTAAATAGATTGTAGCTATATGGTTTTTTGAGAACTCAGGCTAATCTTTATCCTCCCTTTCCCCACAAACACAATGGAATCATGTGCCCCAAAGCCCCCAGATTCCCACACCCACTGCACCCCGTCTCTTAGAAGCAAGGGTGCAAAAGGGTTACTACAATGGGGAAAGGGTACAAATTTTACCCACGCCTCATACCAGGGAAAAGCCATCACCTCGTTGTGTAGTTTCAGCTACGAACCAAGTGCTATCCGTCCAGCGAATCAGAAACAAAAACTATCACATTGACTTAGCCCGTGAGGACTACTACCAAACAGGTGGCGAAGCACCAGGGCTATGGCATGGAACAGGTGCAGAACTTTTGGGCTTAAAAGCGGGAGGACAGGTAAGCCGAGGTCATCTCCACAACCTCATGGATGGATTAAGTCCAGAGGGTAGCCAAAAACTTGTCCAAAATGCGGGTGCAGGAAAGGTTGTCTATCGAAACAGACGAGGGGTTCTGCGGGAGAGAGAACGTGAGATAGGATGGGACTTTACGTTGTCTGCTCCAAAGTCTTTGAGCATCATCTGGAGCCAAGCAAACTCAAGAACACGAAAAGCCGTTGAGAAAATTCATGCCGAAGCCGTCAAAAAAACCTTGGATTGGTTAGAACTTCAAGCCACCACGCGACGCGGAAAAGGTGGTGCAAAAAGAGAGCCTGCAAAGCTTGCCATAGCCATGTTTTCTCACGGCACAAGCCGTGCCGTTGATAATCATCTGCCTGATCCCCAAATTCACACTCATTGCTTGGTGATGAATTTAGGTGTTAGAGAGGATAGAACCACGGGGGCGATTGAGATCAACCGATTGTTGGAGCATAAGATGATTGTGGGGGCATTGTATCGTGCGGAATTAGCCAAGCAGATAGGGGAAAAGTTAGGGTATGAGATAGGCGCACATATTCAAGAAAAAGGTGAGGATGAGGCGGATTTATCTGTCAATAAACAAGGTAATCTGTTTGAGGTAAAAGGGGTAAAAGAAGAGCTGGTTTTAGAGTTCTCAAAACGAAGGAGAAAGATTAAACAAAAGCTTCAAGACAGAGGTGAGATAAGTGCCGTTTCCGCAGAGGTGGCAGCACTGGATACCAGAGAGCAGAAAGGAGAGGTTCCACCACGGGATGAGCTGTTTAAAATGTGGCAGAGGACAGGACGTGAGTTTAGGTATGAGCCGCCTGTGCCAAAGTTTCCCCAACGCGATGTGGAAAAGATGAGGCAGGAGGCTGGCATCAAAGCCTTGGATAATTTGCTTACAAAACAGGGAACGTTCAGCCAAAAAGATTTGCTCAGAAGTGTTGCAGAGATAGCCCCTTTTTATGGACTTGGCATTGAGGAAATTAAGTTGGCAGTTAAAGAGCGGTTAGCTCAAGATAATATCGTCTCCTTGGGGCATATCAATGGTGAGAACTGCTACAGCACAAAGGAGATAATTCCGCTTGAAAAGGGGATGGTTGCAGTAGTGGAAGGCTCTAATCTATTGGAGGCAAAAGAGCTTGAGTCTCAAGGGTATAAACTTTTGGGTGTTGCCCCTGGAAGAAAAGCACTTGCATTGCAGAAGAAAACAGGTATCAAAAGCTACACACTACATCGCTTTCTCTATAAGCTCCGCGACGGGCATCTGGCATTGGATAATAAGACGCTTGTGGTGCTGGCAGAGTCAGGGGCGATTCCAAGGCAGATTTTGTCAGAGTTGATGGAGCAGGTAGAGCAGGGAGGAGCCACGCTTCTGCTTCTTGGAACAGGTGGTAAATTAAGGCGAAGGCAGCTTGGTGAGGTTGTACAAGAGATACAACGTGGGAGTCAAACAGAGGTGGGAGCTACCCTCCATGCATCAGTATCAAACCACAGGGGAAAAACTCACAATCGACTTGAGCGATAGGGCAGGGGATTTTAAGGGAGCAAAGTCCGGTTTTTCTGATCAGGGAACGAAAGATGAAAATGAAGTTCCTAATTGTTTGGATATGCCTCATTATGTCTCGCATGAAACCAGGGACAAAATTAAACAATTTCTGCGGGAAAAGTCCAAGACGAGCCGCCCTCTCACAGTCGAGGATGTACTAAAGTCAATCCGAAGTTCTGTGGGCAAGATGCTAAAACGTGGCTTTGGCTACGAGGACATTGCAGAAGCCCTCTTGGAGCATGATATCAGTGTCAGTGTGGAAATTATTGAGACCTTCTACGCACCCACAGAAAAGGGCAAGAGAAAATCCAGGAAAAAACCGCGTGAAAAACTACCAGAGCTTGAGCTATCGGTTTCCAAGGAGCAGTTAGAGAAAATTGAGGCTCGGTTCCAAGAGCTTGCCAAGAGTCGCAAGGGATTAAATCTCCAAGAGCTGATATCAGAACTTAAGGAAGAGATTGACAGTGATCTCAAGGCTGGTTGGAGCTATGAGTACATAGCCCGTTGGCTAAGAGATGACTTTGGGATTGACATTGCTCCTGGAACAGTGAAGCGATACCACCAGAAAGAGAAAACTACCGAATCAGATAAAGAGCCAGATAACGGGAAAACAGCCACCAAAGGAAAAGCGCAGGGAGGAAGCGAGGAAAGCAGTAAATCCTCTACCCCTCCACCAAAGCAGAAACGGCGGCTGCAAGAGCCAACCAGCAAAGAGCAAGAGAAATTAGCAGGAGAGTTTAACCTCTGATGGAAATTATCATAGTATTTGGGGAGCTTGGAGGAATAGGAAAATCCACCGTCACCAAGGCTCTTGGAGACTACCACCATGAGCGTGGAATTGATTGCATCATCTTTGACACAGACCGCTCAAATGCCGATGTGTGGAGGGCGTTTGGGGGAGAATTTCACCAGTTGGCAATATTCAGTGAAGCCAAACGCTTCCAAGATGCTGCCAACTCAATCTTTAACGCAGCATTTGAGAAACGGGTGTTGGTAAACACTCCAGCACAGGTAATGCCATCTCTAAAAGACTGGATTGAGAAAAATGCCCTTCTTGAGCTAGCAGAAGAGGAGGGAATCATATTTGTTATGGTCTTTGTGACCAATGGAGAGCTTGATAGCTTGAGTTTGCTGAAGAAAACTCTGGATTACTTTGGCAATCGGGTGCAGCACGTAATCGTAAAAAACTACGGAGTAGTTAAAAGCGAGGACGAGGGCATTGCATGGAGGGCATTTGAGCAGGATAAAGAGCTGCAACAGCTAATAACCAAGGTGGGTGCAAAAGTCATCAATTTCCCCGCCTTTTATGGGGATACAGAGTTGGCTGAGATTGAGTCAAAAAGTTTGAGCTTTCGCAATGCTTTAACCCACGATGACTTTGGGCTAATCTCCAGAAAACGAGTGCATAAGTTTTTGCAGAAAGCCTACTCTACCTTTGATGAGGCAGGAGTTTTCCATCAGCAGGAGTTCTCTGCTGATGACGCTTAACTCTAAGGGAAAGCTTGACTCCGAATCAGAAGCCTCGCTTGAGAGAGCTTTGGAGGGGAAGCCAGCAGAGGTAAAAGCCCGTGTGCGAAATATTGCCCTAAAGCGAGGGATTCATGTCAGAGACCCACTGTGGGAGATTATTATAGCCTTAGATTTGCTTGCAGTTCTCATTGAGGATAGTCCTGATAGATGGGAGACCACCTTTGCTGAATTTCAGAGTGAGTTGGAAGCCTGGGCTACCAGCAACCTGAATCTGCTTCGAGCATTGGCAGAGCAAACCCATAATCTTGCTGTGCTGTCTCAAAGCTCAGAGCAGCTCTCTGGTACTCTGGATGAGTTGACCGCAGCCTATAATGCTCTGGTAGATCCTTTGCAGAATGCCACAGAGTCGTTGGAAGAAATGCTTTCTGGATGGGAGAAGGTAAAGCGTGAGTCTTTGCCCCAGATAGACCAGTTACGTGATAGCGTTGACAAGCAAAGGCAGCAGATTTTGGGTTTGACCAAGGCTGTGCAAGAGTTGCAGCGGAGTATGGGAAGACCCGCATTTTTACGGGGTACAAGCTGGAAGGGAGCTGTGGTGGCGGTGGCTGCGGTGTATGCGATCGCATTTTCAGGGGTGAGCTTGGTGACGTTAGGGTTGTATTTGAGAGATAGACCGCTTCTTATTGAGACTCATCAAGAGATTCAGAGGTTGTTGGAGTAGGGAGGTGTTTAGGAGAAAGGGAGCATCACTTAATAGGACAGACTTTGCGATCTTCTGGATGTGTGACGAAGTAATCTTTAAGCCAGTTGCATCCTTGCTCAAGTAATTGCTCCAAATTGTATATAGGAAAAATACTTGCAGTATCATTATTTACAACAAAGATATAGTGCCCATCATTACTAAAATCAGCAATTGTAGCTCTATCTTTGTTGCTTATTAAACGAATTTGCCGTCCTCTCAAGTCCCATAAACGAGCAGTCCCATCATAAGAAGCGGTCACAATTTTTTTGCCATCAGGACTAAAATTTGCTTCTACAACTGATTCTTGATGTCCTCTGAGTTCAGCTAAAAGTTCACCAGAGAGATTCCATAAACGAGCAGTACCATCATAAGAAGCGGTCACAATTTTTTTGCCATCAGGACTAAAATTTGCCTCTACAACTGATTCTTGATGTCCTCTGAGTTCAGCTAAAAGTTCACCAGAGAGATTCCATAAACGAGCAGTACCATCATAAGAAGCGGTCACAACTTTTTTGCCATCAGGACTAAAATTTGCATTCCAAATAATATTTTTATGTCCTTTCAGTTTAGCTAAGAGAGTACCAGATAAGTTCCATATATGAGCAGTTTTGTCATCAGATGCAGTAAGAATATATTTACCATTTTTACTGAATTTTGCATCATTAACATCGCCTTGATGTCCCTTAAGTTCAGCTACTAGTCTTCCTGATAAATCCCAGACAAATACGGTATCGTCACGAGTATCTCTAGGTCCTACAACAATGTACTTTCCATTGGGACTGAAATTAGCTGTCATACGTGGTCCGTTAGAAGTTTTTGGAAATGAATCGATTTTTGTCTCATAAACTCCTGAGTTTGGGTTATACTCTTCAGTTAAAAACTGAGTTCCCATTTCTATAGACGTATCTTGTTCTCCGAGAAGTTCAACAACTTGAATTTCAGTCAGTAAATTACCCTTCATGTCCCAAATTCGCGCAGTACCATCGTAGGAAGTCGTTACTAAATGTTTTCTATCGGGACTAAAGGCAGCACTATTAATTGTGCTTTTATGACCTTTTAATTTGACAATTTCCCCCCTTGATAATTTCGATAAGCGGACAATACTTTTGTCAGTAGTGGCAGCAAAATTACCATCTGGGCTAAAATTAACTTTAGCATGATTATCAGTATTGTTTTCCGTTTTTAATAAGAGATCTCCAGATAAATCCCATATTTTAAGAATGCGGTTTTGAAGGTTGTATATATATTTACCATTTGGGGAAAATCTCAAATTAATTACTCGATTCTTTGACTCTTCAATTTCACCTAATAACTTTCCTGAAATATCCCATAATTTCACATTTAGATCTTTTGATATAGACATTATTGAGTCACCATTTGGGGAAATTTTTATAGTTTCAATTTTATCTTCGTCAGGCCAAGGTATTTGATTTTGAGATAAACTAGGCTTGATTTCAGCTAAAGGACTACCTGCTAAGTTCCAAGTGGTTATAGACCCCTTATTGTTAAGCAAAACAACATAATTATTTTCGCTAATAATAAATTCTTTAATGTCTTGTTTTGGTATTTCAATTTCACCTAAAATATATCCTTTGATGTCTACAGTATAAATATTGCCTTCGGTTGGTGTAAAAATAAAATACTTTCCTTTTTTTTGAAACTTTATGTCATCAACGCTTTTAATTCCAGGTATTTTAAATGCAATTTTATGATTAATTTTGGATATTTTTGTAATTCCATTAGTGTACTTTGCGACAATATGTTGCTTATCTTCACTAATACGAAATTGTGATAGTATACGCTGTTTTAATAATAAATTTCCTGATAAGTCCCAAATTCTTATATAACGAAAAGATCTAGTTATAATGTACTGTCCATCAGCACTAAATTCGGTAACGTCATTGACTATCTCCTGATTAGAAGGAATTATGGCAAGTTGTTTTCCTGATAAATCCCAGACTCGAATATTTTTTCCGTCCCTTGATTTAGTAAGAATGTGTTGATTATTTGGACTAACAATAACCTGATTTATTTTCTCTTTGTGTCCAATAAAGCTCGATTTTATTAGACCCGATTCATCTAAGATATAAGCGGTATTCTTGTCTGAAGAAATAATAAGTTTCTGTCCGTCAGGAAGGAACTTAGCCACTTGTATTGTTTTACTCTTGATCTTAGATATCTGCGTTCCTGAATGGCTCCATAGCGTGGCAATACCGTCACGAGAAGCTGTCAAGATATTTTTGCCATCAGGACTAAAATTAATTGTGGTAACATCATCTTGAAGCTGGAGATAATTTTGCTCACTGATATTATCAACAATAGTCTGTAAGGCAAGAACTGGACTAGCAGCAGCATAGTCTGCTTGTTCCAAATCTTGGTTGTCATCAGCTAGTTCTTTTAATCTTTTTGCTGCCTTGATTGCTGTTAATAATGCTTGAAGTTGCTCTCCATAGTTAAAATCTTCTAAGGCACTATTTCCAATTCTCTCCAAAACTGTTCCTTCCTGAGCAATCTGTCTAAGCCTCTCTGCTTTATCAGCTTCTTCATCCGCCTGTGCTGCTGCTATTTTTGCTGATCTTTCTCTTTGCTCTGCTTCTTTTCTCCTAACCTCAGCAGTTACTAACCCTTGTTCTGCCTGTTGCCTCTGCTGTTCAGTGTTCGCAAGTTGTGTTTCTGTGGTGGAAAGTTGTTGTTCTGCTTGTTGCTTCTGTTGTTCAGTATTTGCAAGTTGCTGGTTTGTTTTTTTCAGGTTAGATTGCGAGGACTCTAGTTGCTTTCCTGTTTCCTGTAAACTTAGTTGAGTCGTCGCAAGCTGTTTTGTCGCTTCTTTTTCTCGCACCTCTGCCTTTCTAGCTTGTGTCTCTGCGTTATTGGCTCTGTTCTCTTCCTTGTCAGCCTTTTGAGTTGCTTGTTCTGCCTGTTTTTGTGCCAGTTCTACTTGCCATGTTGCTATTGCTACTGCTCCCAATGCTGCTACAATAGAGCCAATCAGAATAGTAAAACTGATCCATCCAGCTCTTTGGATGATTTTACTTGCATGGAACTTCTGACTCTCATCCAGATATTTATAATCTTGAGTACTAAGGCTTTTTCCGGCTGACCATTCCTGAGCCTCTTGTAGCTTTTTGCCACGCAAGAGAAAAGATGAGTTACTTCGATGGGAATTTTCCCATGCTGTCATTTTCTTGGAGTAGGGGCGCAGCTTCTCGAATCCTTCATCAATCCATTTGTGATTGAAAACACTTTCGTAAACGCGGTTAAAAACCTTGAGTTTGCCATCTCGCTTGACTACCAACCCTGAAAGCCGGAGTTCCTTTTGCTCAGGACTGTTATCGGCTTCAATACTTCCGTCTCTCAAAATCTGTCGATACAGCTCCAGCAGTCGTCCGGTGTGTTGTTGGTTGTTTCCCAGGATTCGATCTCGAATGGTTCGCAAATGTGGTGGTCGATCATGCTCTTCCCAATTCTCAACAATGTGGTTTATGACAACTTGCTCAATATTCAGTCTGCCACCGTTAGCCTCTCGAACAAGCAGATGACACAACTTTTGGGTAAGAAACGGTTGTCCTCCCGTCCAGCGTAGTACCTTTTTCATAGTCTCGTGAGGGTTATCTACGGTTCCTTGTAAACCGTCAATTAGAGGCTTTGCCTCATGAATCTCAAAACCATGAAGGTCGATTTCCCCTTTACCAATGTTAAATGGGGTGTGTGATTCATCAGTCATTAAGTCATAGGGGCTTGCGACTCCTAACAAGGCAAACGTCAGACGCTTATAAGCTGGTGTATCACTGCGATGGTCATAAAAGAAGCGAATAAGTTCAAAAAAATCATCAAGAGAAAATTTTTGGCTTTGTACTGCGTCTATTTCATCAACAAATATGATTATTGGTTTCTGATACTCTGAAAGTAAGATTTCTTCGATAAACAGTTGTAATCGGTAAGCAGGTGAGTCAGGTTGCTGTTGCCACCATGTTTTCCAGTTGAGGTCTTTTCTTAGATGGCAGCTTTTGGCAAGCTTATTGGTAAAGCTTCCATACCAATTCTCAGGTTTTTTGCATTTTCCAATACCTTTGATATCAACAGAAGCACAAATATACTTCTCTTCCCGCAGTCTGTGAATTGTCCGTACTCGTAAACTGGACTTTCCCATTTGGCGAGAGTTCAGGACATAGCAAAATTCACCAGCTTTGAGTTTTTGATAGAACTCTTCGTCGGCTTGCCTTTCGACATAGCTGGGAGCATTAGCAGGGAGACTCCCACCTCCAGCTTTATAAAAATCGTTTGGCTTAGTAGTTCCCATTTGTTGATTCTTTATAGCTCACGGCGGAAGTATTCACGGTACAGTTGGCATCGGGGTTCGACCTGATTATCCTTCTTTTTCACCAGTCCAAGGCTAACGAGAAGTTGAATTTGCATTGAAGGAAGTTTGACAGGTGTGTCTGAAGTAACCACTTTTTTCAATGCTTGAGTAAGTTGTTCTTGAGAAAGTTCTGGTACTTGTTCAAATGTATCTAAGAGCGACCGAAGGTGGTGGTTGTAAATCCCCTCCTCTGTGGGAGCTTTCGCCAGTAATTGTTCTAAGGGCATTTTTGTGTTTGCAATCTGGTAAAGTGCCAACTGCACAAGATAGGGGTGTCCTCCTACCATATCCATCAATTGTTGAATTTCACCCTTTGTCCAGACTACTTCACGTCGCTTGGCCAGCTCCTCTATTTGCTGCTCATCAAACTCGTTTAGCTCTACCGGAACTCCGACATTGAATGGAGAGACTTTAATGTCTAAGGGAACGTACTCTTCAGTTGAGTAGGCAAGAACAAGTCGTAGATTTTGCCAAATAGGGATATCATCACTCTTCCAGTCTTCATGCCAGTCACGCAACAAGCCGAAAAAATCTTCAGCCAGTTCTTGATAGGGAAATAGGCGTTCTACATTATCTAAAGTAAGGACAACTGGTGACTTGCTCGTTGCCAAAATGTATTCTCCGAAGTAATCGGTACACTTTTCGTTACTACTTCCAAATTCTGCATCCCAGAAATCATTGACTTTTTTCTCTACTCGAAGTTTCTTGCCAACTTTTCGACAAAACCATTGCAGAAAATAATCTACATCAGTGAAAGTTGACCTGTTCTCACTTTTCAAGTCTACACGGACGGTTCGATAACCAATTTTTTTGGCATAAGCCTCTATCCTTCGCAATAAGGAGGTTTTGCCCATTAGCTTTGGTGCTTTAATCCGAATGAGCGAACCAGGCTTAACGAGTGTTTCGTAACATAGAGACTCTGTATCAGGACGCTCTAGGTAAAAGGGAGAGTTTGGGGGAACAGAGCCTTCTGGGAACCAGGAGGTAGGGTCAAAGGGGTAGATGTCGCTTGAGAATGCGGTGTTGTCGGCTTCGTTATCCGAGTTCTGGTCGGGGTTGGGGGGTGTACCTGGATCAAAGTCAGCGATTTCATCCGGTTCTCGTTCGAGCAACTCACAGAGTTTCAAAAAAACCCAGTGATCTACTGGTCTAGCATTGAGAAAGTTGATAACGGTATCCCGTGAAAATTCGGCTTCATCAGCTAAAGTGACTTGAGAACCATACTTGAGCCTAGTTGCTTGTTTAAGTTCTGGCATATAAGCAACCTTGATTTTAAGCGACCTACTGCCTTGGTTCTCTTTCTTCTTCCCTGCCTGCATATAGTCCAATCGGTTAATATACAAGGCATTATTCAAGTAAGTAGATCGTTTTCAGGATTGTCTGTCAATTTTTTCTGGTTTAGTCGAAAAAAAAATTTACTAAAAGTAAATTACTCGTAATAACTCAATTTGAGGCAAGCAAGAACAAGAGCCATGAAAGTTTTTTTGCCTTGCGTTGAGTTCTGAAGGAAAAGTTTGATGATTCTAAACGAATTCTTCCGTGGACAAAGAATTTGGGTTTATAATTCCGGTTGGCTGTTTCGAGGAACGTGTTTAACAACTAGTTCTTCATTTAATTGGGAAACACTCCTTATTGGTTGGTGCATTAGCCGAAGAGGATATATTCCTTTGAAAAAAACTTTGTTTTCTTGCAGAGAGCAAAGGGCACTATGTAAACGAAAATGGCCTGACACTTACTTTTTTTGTAAAGACTCTTCGTACTTTCCTTACGAAATTGGACAGAAAGTCCATGTCTGTTTTTCAAAAGGAGACTTTCGAGAAGGAACTGTACTGGATGTTTACCAAAAAGAAAATAAACTTCAGCTTACTGTCAAGGATGAAGTTATTGTAGTAAGGAATCGGGCTGTTTCAATTCCATTCGCAGGAATTTTGCCGGACTAAATTGGAAACAGTCAAGCTTGGTAGGTTTTTTGCTTATTTATGGTTAGCACTAGCTTATTCTTGCTTGTCTGTTCTTTTGAAAAATTCTGCAAAAAAAAATAAAGTCTGCTATAAATGTTCTCTCTCTAATCGGAAGATAACAGAAGTTTTTGGTAAAAAAACATTACATCTCCGACATCTCCGACATCTCCAACCGATGTCCGACATGACGTGTGTTTTGATGTTGTTATAGATGAAGCCAGAGCCGAAGGTTAAGGGGAGCTGGTTTTAGCACCACTACCCTAACCTTCTTACCTAGCCTTTTTTACGACTAGGTTGGACATCATCTGAGGCATAACAGTCAATGCAAGGATCACCATTGCCCTATAAGACATGGCTGGCTCGGTAACGCTGCTGATGGCTAAACAGCTTGGAAACTGGCGATTTGATACGTCTAGGCTTATCAACTATTTGATTTTTCCAAGTAATGAAGCCGGAAAGTGAGGGCGCGTAATTTCTGAATTACTCACCTTCTATGATGCCCGAGTTGGTGCAATTGAAAGGGCTTTTTAATACTTAACTCGTACTACATCAGTACTTGTAAAGGTTTATTGATGTGTTTTCAGAACATTTGTTCTGAGCGCACATGAGTAAACCTTACTCATCAATTCAATCAGGGCGTTATCTATTGACCTTTATTAAGCAAGTAATAAGCATGAAGGAAATCGACATTACTCAGTTTTCCCTAGCCGAATTACGTAATCTTAAACGCCAGGTAGACAGGCGTTTAACAAGTCTGGGAAATCAACAATCTCAAGTTGAAATGCAGCCGTTTCAACTAGGAGATAGAGTTGTTTTTCATCCAAAAGGCTATCCAATTGTCAGAGGAAAGGTGAAACGTTTCAATAAAAAAGACGTGACCGTGATATCTGATTCAGGTCAGAGATGGAATGTAGCTCCACATTTGCTGAAAAAGGCAGTTGATAATCAGTTTGTATCTCTCAAACCTAGAGTGCTGAAAGCCTGATTCTGTCAGGGGCTGTTCTAAGGATTTTCCACTATTCATTTTTCGATTGTTCACTAACTCAGAGAAGGTCAATAGATGAAACAGGAAGCGAATACTGCTCAGAAATCTCAACTGTCATCATTTTTGAAGGGTGCTAGCCAAGGAAATCATGGATTGCCAATAGAGCCTAGTCATCAAAATGACCCTGACTATATTAGAGGCCACAAAAAAGGCTGGCAAAGATACCAGCAAATCTTGGCTAATTTCAATGAAAATAACCAATGAATACACCTGAACTTTAGTTCTCAACGTTCATTCACCAAATAAGGGTGTTTCTACCAGAATAACCCTGAAGTTGAAGGAGAGAAAAAGTTAAATGGCTAAGACAAATATTCCACAAGCCATTAGAAGAAAGGGCAATGCTCTGATTGCCCAACTAAACTCTGGCACATCTCCATTTCTCTACGGAGGTAAACGTCTTAAGTTTGTTAGTCCGAGTTTAGTATCTATCCCGATAGGAAGCTATCGGTTGCTTTGTGAGTATCGGTATAAGTGGTCTCTTAAAAGTACCAAGCTAATGCACCACGGAGCATACGAGGATTTTTTATACCGTTACTCTAAGAAGTAACGGTCACACCTATCAATCATGGGACTCTTCAAACCACACTGATGTACAGGAAAGAAAGGAGTAAAAGAGTGAACGAAATCGACATTGATCATATGAACCAAACCACAGCTAACACCCAAAACCAAGAGCGGCTTGTCAACCATAAGATTGACTTGTTTTTCTTAAGACCATTTGAAGTAGAAGGAGTGAGGATTCAATGTACGTTTGATTTTGTCGGCAACTTAGATGTTATTGCTAGACTTCTGTTCCTCTCCGAAGTAGAGAAGATGGAGCTTATGTTAAAAGTCCTTGAGCATACTAGGCGAAAATATAGGGTTCGTGCGACCAAGTGCAGCCTCAGACGATGTGACAAAAGTCAACCCCTTTTTGGGGCTTAATTGATAAATAATACAAATGATAACTTTGCCTAGTTGGTCTTCTTTTAGGC
>JAAHGR010000629.1 GCA_010672425.1 Symploca sp. SIO2E6 | reverse complement strand
ATGGTCAAAAAATAGATGCCCCTAAGCCACTAAAGAAGAAAATTAATAGGCTCAGAAGACTGAGTAAGAATCTATCCCGCAAGACGAGGGGGAGCAATCGGTATGAACGTGCCAGAAAGCGCAAAGCCAAACTGCAAGCCAAGCTGAAAGATACTCGCACAGATTTCCTGCATAAACTTTCAACCCAGATAATTCGTGAAAACCTTTCCGATTATCTTAGAGGATTTGAACGTTGCAGGCATGGTTAAAAACCGGAAATTATCTAGAGCCATCAGTGATTTAGGGTGGCGACAGTTTCGGACTTACCTAGAAGGTAAAGCCTCCAAGTATGGTCGTGAGTTTCGAGTAATAAGCCGTTGGGAGCCAACAAGTCAAACTTGTTCTTGCTGTGGATTCCATGGTGGCAAACTCGATCTTTCCATCAGGGAATGGACTTGTCTAAACTGTGGCGTAACACACGACCGCGAGTGCGATTCGTTCTGGAGAAACTCAGTAATGGGAGGATTCCAGGCTTCTGTAGGGTAACCGATTAAAGTTGAGTTCGCACTTAAATCCCTTACAGAGGATAACTTAATAAGCCATGTGGGTGAGGGTTAGTATCATAGAACCCCCAACTCCCACCCTCCAAGCGCAGGAGTGAAAGCACTTCCCCCAGGTTTGCGACTAGTCCTCAACGCCTGAAGCGGGGATGAAAGGCGGCAATGAAGGGAGCCTTACTCGACATCCGCTCAGCAAGTACCCATGAATAACGAAAGTGAAGATGCGTTAACTCATCACTACGTGTAACCAGCGAAAATTTGGTCTGATACGCTGGGAGTCCCAAAAGGGCGAGGTTAGGGAATCAGAGGTGTCGCGGCTATCTGATAAGCGCTTCCCGTAAACCTGGTGAAGAGCATCATTCTCAAAGGTACAACCAATGGTTATTAGGAACGAAGTAACCAACTGTAGGTTCTTTAAGAAGGTCGATTCTTAGAGTAGGTACTAAACCGCATACCACAGGAAAGGAAAGATTGAGTCAGAAGCCAAAGCTTTGGGTAACTCCAAGGATATGCTGACAGACTCACGGTGATACGGAAGGTAAAGCCAACAGTAGTAGTGAATAAGTCATGAACACGGCAACACCGATGTATGAATGGAACCAACTCCCTTGGCACAAGCTAGAAAGGGAAGTGTTCAAGCTACAAAAACGGATTTATCAAGCCTCTAATTGTGGAAATGTCAAGCTAGTCCGCAGACTCCAAAAGTTGTTGATGAAATCGTGGGCGGCAAAATGCCTAGCGGTACGTAGGGTTTCCCAAAATAACCAAGGAAAAAAGACGGCAGGTGTGGATGGCGTGAAATCGCTGACCCCAAAGCAACGTCTAACCTTGATAAACAATTTAGAATTGGGAACTAAGGTCAAACCAACCAGGCGAGTATGGATTCCTAAACCTGGAAAGGAGGAAAAAAGACCTTTAGGCATACCCACCATGAATGACCGCGCATTGCAAGCGCTTGTCAAACTAGCTCTAGAACCAGAATGGGAAGCGCAGTTTGAACCTAACAGTTATGGGTTCCGCCCAGGTAGGTCATGTCAAGATGCTATCGAAGCAATATACATCGCAATAAACCAAAAAGCCAAATATGTATTGGATGCGGACATTGCCAAATGTTTCGATAACATTGACCACAAAAGGTTGCTCAGAAAACTTAACACATCCCCCACCATACGCCGACAAATACGAGCCTGGTTAAAAGCGGGGGTGATGGACGACGGGCAATTCTCTGATACATCCGAGGGTACACCGCAAGGTGGCGTGATTTCGCCGCTTTTAGCAAATATTGCCCTCCACGGGATGGAATGGCGGATAAAAGAGTACGTAGAAACTTGTGACCTGAAAAGGTCAGACGGAAAATATCAACTTCCAAAGAGGGATAAACGAGACTCAGTCCAAATAATACGCTATGCCGATGACTTTGTAATCCTCCACAAAGACGTAACCGTTGTCCAAGGATGCAGGGAAATAATCTCTGAATGGTTAAACGACATAGGCTTGGAATTGAAACCTAGTAAAACCAGATTAGTACACACTCTCAAGGAACATGAAGGACAAAAAGCAGGATTTGACTTCCTGGGATTTCATGTTCAACAATTCCGAGTAGGAAAATACGCAACTGGGAGAGATAAAAAGGGAATACCACTAGGTTTCAAGACCCTCATCACCCCAAGTCAAGAAAAGTGTAAAACCCACTACGAACAGATTAAAAAGGTAGTAAAAACCCATAAAGGAACCTCACAAAAGAGGCTGATAGAAAAATTAAACCCTATCATTCGAGGATGGGCAAACTACTACTCAACAGTTTGTAGTACAAAGGCATTCTCAAAAATGGATGCTCAAATCTACACCCTATTAGAATCTTGGGCAAAACACCGCCACAGAAATAAAGGTAAAAAGTGGTTAGCCAAAAGATACTGGAAAACAATCGGCGGTAATAACTGGGTCTTCGCAACCAGGGAAGGGGATTTTCCCATCCGGTTACTTAAACATAGTGCCACTAAAACTCAATACTATGTGAAAGTTAAAGGCGATGCGTCACCATACGACGGCAACCTAGTTTACTGGAGTATAAGAATGGGTAAAAACCCTGAGATGCCGAAGCGAACAGCATCGCTGCTCAAAAAGCAAAAAGGGAAATGTACCCACTGCGGATACTACTTCAAAGATGGAGATGTAATCGAATTAGACCATATCATCCCCAAATCTCTTGGTGGAAAGGATGAATACAAGAATTGGCAACTTCTCCATCGACACTGTCACGATACAAAAACTGCCCTAGATGGTAGTTATGGTACACAATCCGGCTGCAACAGTGCCGAGCCTAAACCGCCAGTCATACCAGGTTGGCACTGGATTGACGATATGCTGGTAACGAGGTGCGTATGACAAACATCGTATTACTGAGGAGCCGTGTGACGCGAAAGTGTCAAGCACGGTTTTGTAGAGCGGCGGCTCTCGTGAGGGCGTCGCCGACTTTAATTATCAACGCCGCGAAAAACATCAAAGTCGCCGGGGGGCACTCGGAGACTCAAACCGGACGTGGAGACAGGCGTCAGACTCCTGCTTGCATGAGCAGCAGTCAAGGAAGCGTCAACCCACCTAGAGTGCGTTCAGCTATCGCTGTTCGACTGGTAGGAATCCCCGTCCTTCTAGGGCGGGGAGGATGTCAACGAATACCGCGCTCTTGGTACTGATGTACTTTATCAATGTAGTCCCTCTGGGGTTGAGTCGAGGGGAGCTATTATGCCCCGCCCCTCTCAGTTAGATCCGGACATGCGCCTTTCGGTGCATCCGGCTCCCGATAATCTTGGCTTATGCCTTGCTCATATGGATGTAATCGTGACAAGATTTATGTACTGCTACAAGGTTTCGAGGTTTCCAGTTTGAGTGGTTACCATCGATGTGGTGCAGGTGTACTTTTTCTCCTCCCAGAAACGGAAGTCCACATTCTCCACATGTATGGTTCTGCTTTTTCAGGCTCTTAGCGGTAGCACCATCATAAAGCTTGCTGTTCCGTTGACTCCAATAGACAATATCTCCATCAAAAGGAGATTTCTCTCCTCTGACATTGACGTGTTTGCTTTCAGAGTACGGAACGCTAGGGAAGGCAATATTTACCAATTTGGTCACAGTGAAGCGGTTTTGTTTAGCTTCTTTATTAAATACCTTCCAGGCTCTGTTAGCGATATGCCATAAAGAGAATCTTGAGCCGTCCATCTTGCAGTAGCGGTGATAGTTCCGCCACCCTCGGATGATGGGGGCTAGTTTCTCGGCTTTGACCTTTGAACCATAATTCGAGTTATTGATGATGTGTTTGACTTTGACGTTGAAGGTCTTGAAGTTTTCCTCTGAGGGAGTGCTTCTGAACTTCCCGTTGGATTGAACAAAGAAGTTCCATCCCAGGAAGTCAAATCCATCTGTCGAGGCGGTTACCTTTGTCTTCGTTGCTTTGACGTTGAGACCTCGTACTGCTAGAAACTCTTTGACCTTATTTAGGATTTGGTCAGGATTTTGTCCTGGCTTGAGGATAAACACCATGTCATCGGCGTACCGGATACTCTGGTGTATTTCTTCTATTCCGTTCAGGCTAATATTTGCGAGTAGTGGCGATACGACACCACCTTGCGGGGTTCCCTGTTGTGGGAACTCAGGGTTGATACCTTTGTGAAGTATTCGCCATAGACCTGTCTTAATCTTGCCGGGTGCTATGACTCTCTCCATGAGGTCTCGCTGGTTGATATGATCGAAGCATTTCTCGATATCTAGTTCAAGAATTACCTTATCTTTGCCATTTACCCTACTGTTCAGATTTAAAAACAGGACTTTCTGGGCATCGTGTGCTGAGCGTCCCGGTCTGAAACCATAGCTTCTGGCATGGAAGGTTGCTTCATGTGCTGGTTCCATCGCGTATTTCACGCTTGCATTGCCAAGCTCTGTCACGTATGGTTGGAACCTTCAGGACTCTCATCGTACCATCCTTTTTCGGAATTGGTACTTCTCTGAGTCTGTCGGGTTTCCAGTTGTGGGCGCTCTCTTTTAGTTCCACTTCAAGGTCAAACCTTTCTTTGAAACTCAGAGATTTCTTGCCATCAACTCCAGCAGTTTTCTTACCCTG
>JAAHGR010000628.1 GCA_010672425.1 Symploca sp. SIO2E6 | reverse complement strand
TGCCTTGGAGCCTTAGGCTTGTGTTGATTCAATTCTTTAATCCAAAATCTAAATAAATCTAAAATCTAAAATCTAAAATCTAAAATAGTTTCTCAAGAGTAATGAGTAATGAGTAATGAGTAATGAGCAGTAGTAGGACTTCAGTCCAAAAAGAAGAAGACCAAACAAAGTTTTTGCATCTCTTGGCTCAAAATCCTTGCACCTTCACCAGGGAAATCCCTAAAACATCACCTAACACCTAGCACCTAGCACATTTGTTAAGTTTTGTAATAAAATAACCTTTCAATTGAGAAAATTCCCTGATCTCTGGAACCAGCAATTGTTAATTATTCTTAAAAGCTTATTAGCGAAATGTTGGAAAATATTTCCACTGAGTTATGTTCAGACTAAAGTTCCAGAACAGTTTCCATCAACAGCATTCACCAAAGAACAGGAAGCGACTGAATGACCAGGGTGCTTCTCTCGATCTGTGGTATGCTGGCTATTTAAAACTACTGAAAACTCTTACTAAATCCTTTTCTCCCTACTGGCTGGCCTGCATACCCCTAGCTGCGCTCATTGTCCTCGCTTGGCATAGTGCGGCTTCGGCTCAGGATGCTATTGAACTTATCGAAATCGAAGACTTGGGAGTGCAGCAAGTTCAGGGAATTGTCAACACCCTCTTCGTCTTAATAGCAGCAGTTCTGGTAATCTTTATGAATGCTGGGTTCGGGATGCTCGAAACCGGCTTCTGTCGCCAGAAAAATGCCGTTAACATCCTCTCCAAGAACCTGATTGTTTTTGCCATCGCGACTATCGCCTTTTGGGCAATTGGTTTCTCGTTGATGTTTAATCCCGGTAATTCGTTTATTGGTGGCATGGGAGGCTTTTTCTTAAGTAGCACCGATCCTATTACCTATGGACTAGATCCCTTTCCTGCTGGTTTACCGATATCTGTATTTTTCCTCTTCCAAGCTGCCTTCGCTGGAACCGCAGCTACGATTGTTTCCGGCGCTGTAGCTGAACGAGTTAAATTTGGTAGTTTTGTCATTTTTAGCACACTTCTGGTAGCTATTTCCTATGCTATTACTGGCCATTGGGTTTGGTCTAGTTCAGGCTGGCTAGCTATTCTAGATACCCCCTTCTCCGACTTTGCCGGTTCAACGGTAGTTCATTCCGTAGGAGGTTGGTCTGCTTTAATGGGAGCAGTTATTCTCGGACCACGCCTGGGTAAATACAAAGATGGTGAAATTCGGGCTATCCCCGGTCACAATATGAGTATAGCTACACTCGGCTGCTTAATTCTGTGGATTGGCTGGTTTGGTTTCAACCCAGGTTCAGAACTAGCGGCAGATGAGAAAATAGCTTATATTGCCCTAACTACTAATCTGGCAGCCGCAGCAGCAGGAATTAGTGCCACCCTTACCTCTTGGCTCAAGAATGGTAAGCCAGATTTGTCGATGATTATCAACGGTATTCTGGCAGGCTTAGTCGCGATTACTGCCGGTTGTGCTAGTGTCTCCTATACCTCAGCAGTAATTATTGGCGCGATCGCAGGTTTTATTGTAGTTTGTTCTGTCTCTTTCTTCGACAGCATCAAAATTGATGATCCAGTAGGAGCAATCTCGGTTCACTTGGTCAATGGAGTTTGGGGAACTTTTGCCGTTGGACTGTTTACCATCGATGGAGGTTTTTTTGTTGATGGTAGTGTGGCTCAATTACTTAGTCAAATCATTGGCATAATCCTCATTGGCAGTTTCACCGTAGTCATGAGTTCCATCTTCTGGCTAATTCTGAAATTGAGCATTGGTATCCGGGTAACTCCAGAAGAAGAAATCGAAGGCTTGGATATTAGTGAACATGGGATGGAAGCCTATTCTGGATTCGCCAAGGAAGCAAGTTCAATGGACAGCATCGGTAATGGTCTGGGTTGATAGAATAGGCAATAGGCACTCTTGCAATAGGTAATAGTAGTGGGAGCATCTTGCTCCCTAGAATTACCTCTAGCGAGCCCTAGAATTACCTCTAGCGAGCCCTAGAATTACCTCTAGCGAGCCCTAGAATTACCTCTAGCGAGCCCTAGAATTACCTCTAGCGAGCCCTAGCATTACCTCTAGCGAGCCCTAGCATTACCTCTAGCGAGCCCTAGCATTACCTCTAGCGAGCCCTAGCATTACACTCTAGCGAGCGAGACGCTCGCACTACCATTAATCCCCAATATTATAGGTGCGCATATTTTCCTATTGTATAATATTACAAATTAACTGCAAAGTCAACTCCATTCTCATCAACTATCCTTTGTTGCTATGAAGGCTGAAGCGCACATCGTTTGAGGGCGCACGTCGTTTGAGGGCGCACGTCGTTTGAGGGCGCACATCGTTTGAGGGCGCACGTCGGTGCGCCCCTACGTGCACATCGATACGCTCCCACAGATGTTCGCGTTAATGATATATCCCATAATTGCTGAAATACTGGAGAAACTACTGCTACATTAAGTAAAGGTCAACCCGCCTTTCAACTTGGAATCACTGAGTCTCAGCAGAAGGCGGGCGTCTTGTGCTTAACAAAAACAGTTGAAAATTCAGTGTCCATCCACTTCAAAAAGTATCCCGGTTGGGCGATTTTCTCTCTAGCTGTCAATGGACTGCTGTTACTGGCAATCGCCTGGTTGCTCCTGCGGGAGTATCAGTTGTCTGTGTCTTCAACTCTCAGATCCTCCACTGCCACTGCTCAGTTAGCTAAACCGCAGCCAACGGCTCAACCCCAGCCAGAATTGGGAGTCCGCCACAAGCTGAATTACCAGCAGTGGGTAGAATTACTCGCTCACGAAGCACAAGCAGTAAGTAAGCAACAGCCGGAAGATTTAACCATACTAGCTGGAGATTCCTTAAGCTTGTGGTTTCCCCCAGACTTACTACCCTCACAAACCACCTGGCTCAATCAGGGGATTTCTGGGGAAACCTCAGCTGGATTGCTCAATCGTTTAGATCTGTTGGATGATACTTATCCGAGTGTTGTCTTTGTAATGATTGGCATTAACGATTTGATCCGGGGAATCCAAGGAGATACTATTGTGGCCAACCAACGGCTGACAATCCGCCACTTGCGTCGAGCTCATCCCCAAGCCCAGATAGTAGTCCAGTCTATTTTACCCCACAGTGCCGAACAAGCAACTTGGGAAGGACGCGATCGCCTCTTATCTATTCCTAACACTCAGATCCAGGAAATCAACCAGCAGCTCAAAAAAATTGCTCACAGGGAAGGCGCCATGTATCTAGAACTCTATCCCCTCTTTGCCGACACCGACGGTAACCTCAAAACCGAACTAAGCACCGATGGCTTACACCTCAACCAACAAGGTTACCAGGTTTGGAGTTATGCCCTACAAATCTTCAATCAGGTGCTATTGGACAGAGAATAATAAGATAAATCTCGCTTGTTCATCTAGAGCACCGATTCAGAAACCCGGTTTCTTTGGGTAAAATGCTGAATTGTTTTGCGTAATGTTTACGCAAATAAATTAGGATGCAATGTTTACTCGCTATCGGCTATAATAAAAAAATATTTTCAGTTAACTTAAATAATAGCTAGCTGTATCAGAGACATCGCTCTAAATCCCCGCTTAAAATATGATACTTTGTTTGCAGTGAAGCTCATTAACTGGTCAACCAAATCTCGACAAAACTCTATACTAAGTATCCAATTCCATCCATAAAGTCCTACCCAGAAGTTACTATTACGCGGCTCTGACTGTCCTAGCTTCTTAAGGCGACTTATATATTTTTGTTGTCCTACTTGCTTAAATTTTTTTTCCTGTAAAACAGCACAGACATAAGCCATTGCTATTAACATCACTAATCTTGTCAGACGCTCAGTTGAAGATGAGAGAACCTTCAAGATTGTAGCCTCCAGTTTTACAATCTTTGAACATTGCTATGCTGCTTTGCACCATGCTTCGCAAACGATACCACTACGAGCTTTATAAGCTTTAATTACCTCCTCAAAGCTAGTCAAATTCGTTTTTTCTCTAAAAATTTCCAATAAATCGGCAAAGCCCTCTTCTTAAAGATTACAGTGACCATCAACAAATTATTTACTTGCCATTGAGTTCTATCAAGGCAAACATGGAGGAAATGCCGGTTCTAGAGGTGGGTGCGAAGGTGATGGGACATCCTTAGCTGCCTTGGATACCTCTACTCAAGGAATACCCTTAACTCTCTTGGCTCCTCAGAGTCATGTGGGGAAAACGGTTGCGACTCGTCTGACTTTTGCTTGGTTTGTTCCTGACTCCACCAGCAATCCGATGGAATTCAGGATCTATGAATACAACTCCAACGGTGACATCCAACCAATAGGTGAGCCAATTTCCTGGGAGAGTTCCCCAGGTATTGTACCGTTCACTCTACCAGAAGAGGGATCAGAACTTAAGGTTGGTCACACTTATATGTGGCAAGTCACTATCTTATGTAACCCCAATAACCCATCCAACGATTTAATTGCGAGGGGATATCTTGAGGTGGTAGAAGTGCCTTCGGATTGGGAAGATATGTTGTTCGATCGCTCAACTGCATCCGACTTCTATGCTGCTGCCGGTTTATGGTACGATGCCCTAGGGGCAGCCCTAAAGTTAGCTGAGGAATCTAGGTTGGGAGAATTTGGTTCAACTCGATTAGAAGAATT
>JAAHGR010000627.1 GCA_010672425.1 Symploca sp. SIO2E6 | reverse complement strand
TTATCTGATCGGATACGAGGAGCGATCGCTCAGTTACCGGAAAAGTTGCGAGAGACGTTTATTTTGCATTTTTATCGGGAGCTTTCCCATACAGAAATTGCCGAACAGCAAGGGATATCTTATGATAATGTCTGCAAGCGGATATCTTTGGCACGGAAACAGCTTAAACAGAGGTTGAGTGCCTATTTTCGAGAGTCGGAGTGGGAAGTAGAGGCAAAAGGCTATTCCTCCCTACAGATGTCAGGGTCGAGTCAGTCTCCTACCCCAGAAGAAAATGGGGAAAAGCAGCAGCAGATAAGGTCGCAAGATGATAAGAATGTTTTGGAGACGGAGACTGTATCGGTGGAAAGGGAGATAGCCAAAGTTCAACCATTTCCCAATAATAATGCGATATGTAGTGGCCATGACCTTACGACCTCAGGCGATCGCTCTATTTCTCCATCACAACTAGAGGTAGAAAAGTCAGAGACTGTTGATAGTCCAGGAGAGTTATATCGAGTCCGGATAATTAGTGATGAAGAAACAGATCTTCGTTACACAGGGCAAATCTCTCTATTTTCTCCTTTCCCCGCTCCCTTATTGATAAGTATTCAACGGTCGATGAGATTAAAGGCGATCGTTGGGTTGAATATTACTGATGTGGTGAATGTTAGTAGAGATCCACCTTTATTATCTATACTTTCTGTTTTTTGGCATAATTTGATGCAGGGTGTGGGATGGAAGGGAGTTGGGGCGATAATCAGAAAGAAAAAATCAATTTCATTTTTTCTGACCGACCGCAGTGCAAATACAAGACGAAACTTAATAGATAATGCTGCAACAGAGAGCGATCGCTCCCATATTCTCTCTCAGTTTTGGCAGCTTTGGCAAGAAAGTCGAGACCAGCTTTATCGCTGCTGTCTCAAGAGGATGAATTTCAACCCAATGGATGCCGAAGATGCTCTGAGTCAGGCGATGGTGAAAGCTTGGGAAAAGGTGCAAAAGTTCGGGGAAAAAATTACTAATTTAAAGGCTTGGTTGTATCGGGTAACTCGTAATCTTTGCATCGATCTTATCCGCAAATGTTCTCGTGCTGCTGTGGGTGTTGAAAGTATTGAGTGGGTGGGGAATACTGAGGAAGTTACTACCACAGGAACGGTGGAATGTCCGGAGTCTGTTCTGGAGAGAGAGGAGAGATCGGATCGGATACGAAGGGCGATCGCACAGTTACCGGAAAAGTGCCGAGAGACGTTTATTTTGCATTTTTATCGGGAGCTTTCCCATACAGAAATTGCCGAACAGCAAGGGATCTCTTATGATAATGTTTGCAAGCGGATATCTTTGGCACGGAAACAGCTTAAAGAGAAATTGAGTGCCTATTTCCGAGAGTCGGAGTCGGAAGTTGAGGCAAAGGGCCATTTGTATCTACAGATGTCAGTAGAGAGTCAGTCTCCTACTCCAGAAGAAAATGGGGAAAAGCAGCAGCAGATAAGGTCGCAAGATGATAAGGATGTTTTGGATACGGAGACTGTATCGGTTGAAAGCGAGATAGCAAAAGTTCAACCATTTCCCAATAATAATGCTATATTGAGTAGCCATGACATTACTCGATCGGGCGATCGCCCTATTTATCCATCACAACCAGAGGTAGAAAACTCAGAGAGTGTTGATAGTTCAGGAGAGTTAGATCGAGTCCGGATAATTAGTGAGGAAGAAACAGATCTTCGTTACACAGGGCAAATCTCTCTATTTTCTCCTTTACCTGCTCCCTTATTTATAAGTATTCAACCGTCGATGATATTAAATGCGAAGGTTGGGTGGAATGTTACTGATGTGGTTAATGTTAGTAGAGATCTACCTTTTTTATCCAGACTTTCTGTTTTTTGGCAGAGTTTGATGCAGGGTGTGGGATGGAAAGGTTGTGTTGGGGCGATCGCTCGATATTGAAGTAGTTGCACGAGAGGTTTATTTGACTTCTATCAAGAGCTTCCCCATCCAGAATTTATCGCTGGGAATTTGTGGATAGTTTATAAGTTAGTCGATACAGACTTTTTTGTTCCTGGCTGTGACGCGGGATAAAAATCTAATAGCGCTAAAAAGGAAAAGATAATAAAAAGAAACAATATAATTTTTGAGACCGTCCCGTTCTCCTCCTTAATTCAGATAGAGAAATTAGCGCTAACTCGCAAAATTCAGAAACTGGGTTTGGTAACCGTCTTAAGAGTGTAAGGTTCGAGGAAATGGTATGACTAAAGAATTGGCGAATGAGGTATTGGAATTATTGCCCATGCAGGACAAAAAAGAGGAAAAAATACCCCATGAAGAAAGGATATTAAACTATACGTTAGAAATGTTAAAGGGAGTGGGTCGTTATTCCGAGAAGGGGCTCAATCCAGTACAGATAGACATGTATTTTAGCGTCGACAAAACGCAAGCGGAGGTTGGAAAGAAGCTAAAGGGGGTTGCTTTACGGGGTTATTTGCATAACGAGACAGCATTTTCCCGTGCGGTGGACAAAATCCGAAGCAGAGTCCCCTCGGAGGTTGGAGAAGTGGAGCTATATAAGACAGAGCGAGGGCTTAGTGGTCGGCTCGAGACAAACCAATTCAGTGGTGGGGACGATGACTATGAGGATTTATCACTCGGTGCATGGTTAATTATCCTGGGCATCCTGGGCTCTATTGTTATTATCGCCTGCATTGCTTTTGGCATAACACCGACGATTCTACGCAACAGACTCCGTCAGCTATTGCGGGAAGGAATACACCCTTTCCGAAGGGTAGCACCGGTAGCAGCCACAGCGATACAGGGCAACGAAGTGCAAAACGCGGTGGGTGATTTAAATGTGGGGGTAAGGCAGAGGAATGCCCATAAAACGATAAAGGGTTTTGTGGGATTGATAGTTGCATTGCGCCATTTACTCGTCTGGACGTTCCACGAATTGGTCAGCCATCTACATTGGTGGCAGATAGTAGAGTTGTTGGGTAGTTGGTTACTCAACGTAGCGGCGATGGTATTAAGCGACGGCGCTTCGTATTTAGAAGAGGTAGTAGAGTTGTATGAAGAGTTGGAGTCGTTACTAGAATTATTTCAACGGCTCGAAAGGGAACTGCTCACATTGGAAGTGCGAGAGCAAGTGGAGTAAGGGAAGGGCGTAGCGGAAAGGAGCCAGAGAGGGAAGCGAAGCCGAAATCCCACCTGTCACCCATCGACACCAGCGTTGAAAATATGCATCAATGCGCTCGTCGGGCGCACCTTGCTCGTAAAGCCGACGCATATTTTCAACCATTCTTTCCACCGTCTTCCTCGCGATACCCAAACCCGCAGGGGAAAACCAATAGCCCAGAAAATCAAAGCCTCTGGCAACTCTCCCGATGAAAGTTTTCAACGGGTGTTTAACCACCCTTAACTCACTCATCACCTGGTTAGTTGCCTTGATGGCTTTGCGCAACTTCCACCGCGTCGGAGCCAGAATCACCCAGTCATCCATATACCGGACGTAAAAGCAGCCCAACTCAGCCATGCGGTCGTCCAAAGGCTTCAAAAATAGAGCACCCATCAGCGGTGATAACGGACACCCCAAAGAGATCCCCTGGGTAATATCAATAAATTCACCCCCATCCGAAACATAGCGACGCAGATACCCCCATAACAACCGTAAAACAGCATCATCCCGGACGTATTTCCCCACAATATCCATCAAAATCCTATGATTAATGCTGGCATAATACCCCTTCACATCAGTGCGAAAGACAAATGGATGCTCCTCAACATGAGCCGCAACCTCTCGCACCGCCCCCTTCAACCCACCATTCCCGGCTAAGTGAAAACACTGACTCGAAAGGACAGGTTTCAAGTGTTCGGTCAAAACAATCGTCATCGCCTTTAACACCAAAGCATCCAAAGATGACCACCATTCGATTGATTTCTCCTCACCACGAATCAAGCGCAACTCCCGAAATTGATAATTCCCCGAAAGAATTTGCGCCTGTAGGATGGGCATTTTCTCGTGCCACCATCGTCTGAGCTGCCAGACATCGGCATTAGGATGATAATGTTGGCGTTTTTTACACAACCATTGATAAGCTGCTCCGATCGCCTCATCGGAGGCTATTTTTTCGATTAGGGTGGACATAGAGGTAAAAGTCGTGGGCTTTGTCAACCTTCGTGGGCATCAAGCAAATGCGTCAGTGTTTCTTAACACTGGATAGTTCTCCTAAACTAACACTCTTGAATAACTAAAAGCGGGTTTAATAAAGTCATTCTTATCCTCTAACCTAATATAACCCAAATTAACGGCCATATCCATCAATTCAATTAAAAACCCCCTTAACTCATCCACAACCTGTTGTTTGCTCAAGAGCACTAATTTTTCATCGGTTGAATAACCAAACTCTCTTAAATAACATCTAATGCCGTTACCATGGGGAACAAGCTTAATAATTAGCCAACAACTTTCAGCAAACTCTAACTCAATTGCTTGACCTTTTTCTATTTCGGCAATTAATTTAGGTAAATCATCCTCGATAATCAGGCAAATATCGGGGTCTAAAAATACAAGATACTCCTCATTGCTAACCCTAACTGAAACCTGGCGATCGTATTCATAACAAAACTTTCTGATTCCCAGTGCAAAATCAGATAACTCTCCTAAAGGATCGTCAGGTGGCGGAGCAATATTTTCTAAGTTCCGTTC
>JAAHGR010000626.1 GCA_010672425.1 Symploca sp. SIO2E6 | reverse complement strand
AATGGCAACAAGAGTATCCTGAGCCACCAAATTTTATCGAAAACCGTCCTCCCACCGTCAAGCTGACTCGCTCTATACCCAAAGAAAATAAACAGCTGTTGAAAGAGCAGTTAGGTTTCAAAGGATATAAAATTGGAGAATTTGGTCCCCGACAGACTCGCAGAGCTACAGCAGCAAATTGGTTATTGAGTTATATGAAACAGTTGCCAGCAAATTAGTTATTGATTATCTACTTGATGAGTTTCGACATGTAGTGGTATGCCTAGTTCTGCACAAACCTCAAGACAGGCCAAAATTGCATCCTGAAAATTCAAGAGTGCCTCTTCCTTAGTGGCTCCTTGACTCACACAACCTAGAATGCTGGGACATTCAACAACCCAAATCCCGTCTTCGTCACGCTCGAGAGTTAAGCTGAACTTCATCAATAGTTAACTGGGATACTGTTTCAAGTATATTCTAATCTACATCCTTGAGAGCTAATCAGCTACTGGGGTGACACACCTAAAATGATAGTAAATAGGGTTTGTTGTATGAGTTCGGTGTTTTAGACTGACTGCTCCAGCAAATATCTGATATCTTGGCAAGGATTATACTACACAGATGGGTATAGGTTAAATATGCCAGCAGATGCTTGCACTACTGTTATTTCGTGCAATGGGTGATAAACCTGGTTTCTAGAGCGACGCGATCGCTAGTATAGCAACTGCCAGGGCGGTTAGGACGCTAAGTGCAATACATACTCCATCGCATTGATAAAATCATTAAATAAAATTCTTGCATTCAAAATTCTTGCATTCAAAATTGAATACAGGATGTCTGTAGGGGCGGGTTTAGGGATATTTTATCCCATTCAACGATCACCATTAGACAAAACCCGCCCTAGGGATAACCTTGCGGCTTGATTGAATTAACCTTAGGATAAATGTCGGCAAACTTTTGGTGTCAGTCTTTCCTGGGAAAACAGCTAATGACAGTATGGGTATGTGAAAATGATCAAGGTTATCGATACCAAGTTATTTTGGCATTTGAGTATCTACATCCCAGCCTCATATTCGTTGCAGAAGGTTCAGTTATTACAGCTTTTTTGCGATCGCTTGAGCTCACGGTGAGTTATTACTTATTACTCCTAACTAGTCTCTACTACAGTTACTCATAGACCAACTTAAGTAATTATACTCAAATTCATTTGTACCATAATTTGCCGCTCTCAAATAGGACTGCTATAGATGAGATCGAAGACTTTAGCTTACTAATATCAATTCCGGTTGCATCGGAATGATTAAAAATCTGGCTTTCTGGCTAGAAAACATAGATGCTGGAGGGCGCAAGCTTTGCGCCCCTACATTACGAATATTATCCCAATGTAGCCGGAATTGATATAACATGTCCATCTGCATTGCCTCGATTAGCTAGAGTTGTTGCCGAAGGTTTGCTCCCACCTCCTAGAGATGCAGCAGTCCCTTGATTGGTTAAACGTAGGGGTAAATGAGAAAATTGATTAGATTGCTCAGACATGAAAAGCTATAACGTCTTGAATAGATGCCTCTAAGTGTTCCTGGATGACAAGTTCTTCCCGATCAAGGATGGCGCGTTTCGCCGCATCTTGAGCAACTCGAACAATCTGTGCAGCTGAAAATTTATCCAGTTTTTGCACAATTGCTCTCCAGTTGATTGTACCAACCTCAACAGAAGAAAGGGTCTGTTTTAATATAGCTTCGATTTCTGTTACTGTCGGCTTCGGCACCTCGATTACATCATCGAATCGTCGCCATACGGCTTCATCCAGAAATTTAGTCAGGTTTGTGGCAGCAACAAGTAATCCATTTGAAGCTTCGTATTCATCGAGTAGTTGTAAAAAAGTATTAACAACTCGCTTAATTTCTCCTACTTCCTGGATATCTTCCCGTGATTTAGCGATCGCATCACATTCATCGATAAATAATAAGCAAGGAGTTTGAGATGCTGTTTCAAATACTTCGCGCAAATTCGTAGCGGTTTCTCCCAAAAAGGAAGAAACCATGGCATCAAAGCGCACTTTTACCAGAGTAAGTCCTGTATTCCAAGCTAGACGCTCAGCTCCCATGGTTTTACCACAGCCGGGAGTACCGTAGAGTAAGATTTTTTGGCGGTAGCGTAAACCATGATGAGCTAGTCTATCCCGAGCCACATATTCTCTTTCGATACGGCGAAAACGATCTTCGACAATATCTGAAAGAATCATGTGGTGTCGTAAACGCTCTCTAGGAATTGTAACGATGAAAGGATGGTTGAAACGTTGCTTACTCGACAGCAGAGTTAGGGAATGAGCATAAGTTGTCTGGGAAAGATTACGGTTAGAAGGTGCAGAAGAAATCCCGTTACGAGAGATATCGGGTGACACTGGGGACTTCTCAGGAGGAATCTGACGGGATTGATGATTGCTTCTCTGAGTAATATTTTCGAGTTGTTCAGCGAGGATGGTATGCCCTTTTTTACGTTCTTCCTCGACGACTATCGATAGCATACTTTGGATCGCCGTTTGATTCTCACTGGCGATCGCTCTAAATAGCCGTTTGAGCAACTCTCCTTTCATTTTGCTGATTGGTACTCTTATAGTACCATAGTACTATATTTTGTGCTACTAGGCATGAATGCCTCCAAATAGGCAATTCTTCGCTATCTTACATTGCCGCAACAATTTTGTGCTCTCTATGGGGATAAAACTCAGTGGTAAGAGAACTCTATCCAATTCTCAATTCTCAATTCTCAACTAAATCTTCTAGTTCATCCACTACTCGCTCTAACTCTTCCACTAATGGTGTGAACTCCGTAGAACGGAAGGCTTCTAATATAGAACGGTAATACCAAAGAGTTCCATCTTTGCCACCATGGAAGCGCTCCCACAAACTATCTCCTAATCTACGATAGTCATGTAATATTGATCTAGCATTATGTAGCTTGTCCGAGGCTGAAACTAATCTTACTGAAGTTGAGGCTGTGGGGATGTGGGCAATATAAGCCTCTTTCCGCTGACGCCAAGGAGGCTTAGGTATGGTATCTGCATCTGTACAGCCATCAACAATATCAGTTACAGTATCTCCAAAACGACGGCGAATTTCCTCGCGGGTGGCAGCACCACCTTGATCTTCAATGGCATCATGAAGCAATGCTGCGATCGCTTCATCCTCATTGGCTCCATATTCTAGTGCAATACTGGCCACACCTAAGAGGTGAGCAACGTAGGGAACTCCACCGCCTTTCCGGATTTGGTTGGCGTGTAATTTTGTAGCAAAAGTCAAAGCGTCTGTAAAGCGTTTTGATAAAATCATTAAATTAAATTCAAAATTCAAATGAGAAAAAAGGGAATTGGGAATTGGGAATTGGGAATTGGGAATAGAATTGTTTCTCTTCTTCTTTTTGGACTGAAGTCCAACTACGGCTCATTACTCATTACTCATTACTCTTGAGAAACTATTTTAGATTTTAGATTTTAGATTTTAGATTTATTTAGATTTTGGATTAAAGAATTGAATCAACACAAGCCTAAGGCTCCAAGGCAGAGGGCTCCAAGGCTCCAAGGCTCTAAGGGAAGCTGACTTGTTTCTCTTATTCTTTTTGGGGCGGATGTCCCTCTACTGCTCATTACTCATTCAGATGTCATGACCAATCAGAGCCAACGAGTATTTATCAGCTATCGTTCCCAAGATCCTGACTTGAGTCTGGCTCAGGAATTCCATCAAGCAATCAAAGCAGCGGGACATCAGCCGTTCATGGCGGCAGCGAGTATTGAACTGGGAGAACATTGGGCTGAACGGATTGACCAAGAACTGGAACAATGTGATTATTTACTGCTATTGCTCTCACCTCAATCGGCAACCAGTGAGATGGTAACCGAAGAGGTACGACGAGCCAGGGAATTGCGAGAGCAACGTTCTGAACATAAACCGGTAATTCTGCCCATTCGAGTTAATCTTCCCTTCGATTATCTCTTAAATTATGACCTGCGGGGTTATCTGATTCGGATTCAGCAGCGGCAGTGGCACTCGTCGGCTGATACGCCGGTGATTTTGCAGGAAATTCTGGGTTTGTTGTCAGTGGGAGAAGTGCCAACACCGACGGAACCTCAGGAGGTAGCAGTACCTGGGGGGGAAAGTCCCGATGATCCACCCTTACCGATCGCAGAACCGGAATTACGTAGGGAACCAGGAGGAGCAATTCCCCTTCAATCTAGTCTCTACGTGGAACGACTATCGATCGAATCCGACTGTTATGAAGAAATTCTACAACCAGGGGCGCTGATCCGGATCAAGGCTCCCCGGCAGATGGGCAAAACTTCCTTGATGGCGAGGATTCTGAATTATGCTAGGGAACAGGGTTATCAGGCGATACCCTTGAGTTTTCAGCAGGCGGATAGTCAGCTTTTCTCTAACCTGGATCAATTCTTGCGGTGGTTTTGTGAACGGGTTGGTCGTAGACTCAAGCAGTTACAGCAGTTAGAAGAATATTGGCTGGGGTCTGGTAGTAAGGATAAATGTACTGCCTATTTTGAGGAATGTTTGTTAGAGGAAATTGACACACCCTTAGTCTTAGGTTTAGATGAAGTAGATCGAGTTTTCCCCCATCGTCAAGTAGCTGATGACTTTTTTGCTCTGCTGCGCTTTTGGTATGAATCGGCTCGGTATGGGGATTTTAGTAGCGAACA
>JAAHGR010000625.1 GCA_010672425.1 Symploca sp. SIO2E6 | reverse complement strand
CAGGAGGCAGGAGGCAGGAGGTTTTTCTGTTGATAACTTGGCAATAGGTAAAAATTAAGACAATACTGACCAGTCCCCAAAATCCAGCCAACCAAGCAAAGGTAATTAACTTAAAGAGACTTAAGATTTCAGTAACTACAGTTAACAGTAACCCCCATATCAGAGCTGCTGACAACAGGGAACCACGCCAACATCCATTATAGTAATATCTTAACAAAAACAAAAAAATAAGCGCAATTATCGGTAGTAAAGTAAACATACTTGTTGTTTGTTATTTGTTATTTGTTGTTTGTTGTTTGTTGTTTGTATTTACAATTCCCAATTCCCAATTCCCAATTCCCAATTCCCAATTCCCAATTCCCAATTCCCAATTTACCGAAAAAGATTGTATTTCAAGATACAATAAATTGCCCTAACACCATCTTTCCAACCAATTTTTTTACCTTCTTGATAAGTGCGCCCATAATAAGAAATACCTACCTCATAAATCCGACATTGCTTTTTGGCAACCTTGGCAGTAATTTCCGGTTCAAAGCCAAACCTATTTTCCTCTATCCTGATGGACTGAATGATTTCCCGACGAAAAGCCTTATAACAAGTTTCCATATCGGTAAGATTGATATTGGTCAACATATTGGAGAGCATGGTTAAAAACTGATTACCTACCATGTGCCAGTAATAGAGAACCCTATGGGGACCACTACCAGCAAATCGGGAGCCAAAAACGACATCTGCTTTCCCATCAACTATCGGTTGAATTACCACAGGATATTCCTGAGGGTCGTACTCCAAATCAGCATCTTGAACAATAACAATATCTCCGGTAGCCAAACCAAAACCAGTGCGTAATGCTGCTCCTTTACCACAATTTTTGTCATGATAGGCAACTTGAGCAACTTGGGATGCTACTACTGACTGTAAAATGTCTCTGGTGCCATCGGTGGAACAGTCATCCACAATAATAATCTCACAATCTTTAACAGGAGATGCCTTAACTGCTTCAACAACAGTACAAATTGTTTTAGCTTCGTTGAAACAAGGGATGATAACACTTAGTTTCATTTGCAATTGTTGTTTGTTGTTTGTTGTTTGTTGTTTGTTGTTTGTTAGACGCTGTGGGTTTTCTGAGATGTTGCTAACTTGAGGTACAGGTAAAGTCCTAAAAGAATCCTATGGCTGCAACTAGCCATCCTCCCTGGGATTGAGAAAGTACTACTCTCACATCTTCTACACTAGTTTGGCGCAGAGCTAGCCACAAAAAAACTGTCCCCAGTAGTAAACCTCCTACTGCACGGAGCCAGGTTATCGGAGAGGGAAAGGCTTTGCTTGAGGAGTTCTTAGAGCTACCTGGTATCATTGTTTGTTTTTGGTTGTTGGTTGTTGGTTGTTGGTTGTTTGTTGTTTGCTCTAATAACCAACGACCAATGATGGATTACCTCTAACGCTTATTATTTTCCAATTCCCAATTCCCAATTCCCAATTCCCAATTCTCAATTCTCAATTCTCAATTCCCTTGGTATAATATTTGAGCTAAATCATTGCGTAGCAAGGCTTCTTCCCCAGTATCTTCTAAAACACGAGCTAGATTGATCGCTTGCTCATAAAAATTTTTAGCATTGGCTAGGTCACCAGCAGCCATGTATAATTGTGCAGATAACCGCAACCAGATCAATTCTTGAAATAGGTCTTTCTCTTCTCTGGCTAGGGCAATATGTTGCTCAAGTGCTTTCAAGGCTGGGGGATAATTGCCTATCTCTATGTAAGAGTTTGCTAAACCCCGAAAAGCACGAAACTGGTTAGGAATATCGCTGGTTGTCCTAGCTAATTGTAGTGCTAATCCGTAGGCGATCGCTGCATCTTCTAGGAGATTGGCGGCACGGTAGGCATCTCCTAAATTATTACGGGTATTCGCTTCCCCCAAAGGTTCATCAAAGCGACGTCGTAAGACAATGGCAGCTTCGTATTGCTTAATCGCATCGAAATAATTGCCCCTCTCAAACTCCACTAAGCCAAGATTACTTAAGGTTAGACCTTCTGCTTCTTTATTATTAACACTACGAGCAATTGCTAATGCTTCTACTAAGGTTTCGGCTGCTGCTTGAGTATTGCTAGTTTGCAGCAACAATGTACCCAAATTGTTTAAACCATAAATTTGTCCTTGAAAGTCCTTGAGGTAACGGGCTACCCCCAACCGACGGCGCAGCATATCTGCTGCTTTTTCGTAATCTTCTAGTTTAGCATAAAGATGTCCCAGGTAATCGTAGGTTAGTCCTAATCCCTGCAAATCACCAACTTCCCGATAAATATCGAGTGCCTCCAACCAGTAGTCGAGTGCTTTCTCCCAATACCCTTTACGGTAAGACCCTCCTCCTAGCCGCAGCAGTAAATCAGCTTGCTCCCTCGGTCCCCCACGACTACCATTGTTTAAAGGAATATCCAGTTGTTGCTCAAGTCCAATGCTACCAAACTCCCTGGGAAATAACTGTGCCCTAGCCTCGGTACTAGCAAGCATCAGTGGTACTTGCAGCAGCGCGATAGCACTTAAACTAATTAATGACCTCTTACGAAAGAAATAAACACTCACCATTCCCTACTCCCAATTCCCAATTCCCAATTCCCAATTCCCAATTCCCAATTCCCAATTCCCAATTCCCGATTCCCAATTCCCAATTCCCAATTCCCAATTCCCCTATTTTCTCAAAAGTGGTACTACTGAACCTACTTGAGACTGCTGTTGTGGAGTTTCAAACTCCTCACCCAAATAAATTTGTCGAATATCTTCCGGTAAGGCTCCCTCCAATAACTGATATCCTTGCTGAAGCTGAGTCCTCACTTGAGCCGGTGCGATCACATCTCCCTCCGCTTGCAGATAAGCCGCAATCCGGGTTTCACTCCAGTGGAAAGTCTCAGCCATGACAATCATCAGCCGCATTATGGGTGGCAACTGCTCTAATGCCTGTTCCAGGTAACACCATAAAGGAGGTGGTGCTGTTTTGAGTTCGTAGTGAATCGATTCCACAGGGGGTAAATCTGCTTGATTAATGCAAACAGCAGTCATATTAATCAGCCAATTCTGAAAGAAACTAGACTCCGGTGTAGATTCCTCCCGCAAATCCAGTCCACCCAGTTCATAATAGAGATGACGCCAAGTGAGAGCAAAGAGGTAATCTGCCTGCACCGGGGATTTCGCCGAATGACTAATCAGGGTATAGACAATCGGACTATAGCGACAGAAAATCGCTGTGAAGTACTTTCCCTGGTCAGGACAACGCTGAAACAGGGTTAACAGTTCGCGATCGCTATAATGAAACAGCGCTTTAACGAGCGGATGATTGGATTCGGAAAAATGCGGAATATGCACAATCTTCAATTCCAGCTGTACTCGGGAAAATTAGAGCAGATGCTTGTTGCTGATTTCTCAATCCTACACAAAAGAGTGCTATGACGGTAGCCTCCTCTGGAAAAATTTTATCGCCTGACGATTTAAGGAACAGGGAATTGGGAATTGGGAATTGGGAATTGGGAATTGGGAATTGGGAGTGACACACTTAAAAATGTAGGTTGGGTCGAGGCAACGAGACCCAACACAACTCCCTCCCTGACGACTTAGTGATACACCTAAAAATGTAGGTTGGGTCGAGGCAACGAGACCCAACACAACTCCCTCCCTGACGATTTAGGGAACAGGGAGTGTGGGAGGTGTGGGAAGTTTGTTTGGATACTTGGTGGAAATCCCACGCATAATGAAAGCTCACCCGTAGGGGGTTCTGAGATCCCGAAAAATTAAAGTGTAAGATCAATATTATTGCGCTTTGTCAATTTATGGTTATATCAGTTGAGCTTATTTCCTTCCTACTTAATCCCTTACCTCCAGGCGCTTTCCTGCCTTTTTTGCCAATAGATAGCCTCTTTTCCACTCAAGGCATCATGGTCATGCTGTTGGCAGCTTACGCTGTAGCGATGTGGATGTTTCTCACTAGTGCCCCAAAAGTTCATACTATCATGGTGTCTGATTTAGAGGTGGCGCGGGGGTTTTATGAAGGTTTGCTCGATTTTACGGCGGCGGAAGTTCCTCTGCATTACTACTATAACTACGAGCAAACCCTGGGAGCCACTAGTATTGATCCTCTTTATATGTCCACCAGTATGGGAGGCAGCAGTGCTACCCAATTGAGTGGTTCTGATGGTTTGTGGTATCAGATGAAAAAGAATACTCAGCTACATATTATTTCCGGAGCAAGCTTTGGAAAAAAAAACCAGCATCGCCACGTTTGCTTCGATCAGGACTGTTTGGAACAAGTATTAATGCGAGTGCAAATACGACAGCTTAAGTATAAGGTTCGCAATCAAAAACCTCTGAATTTTTTAGTGAAGGACTTAGATGGTCGCATTATTGAAATGGCAGAAGTTTCCAATTAGGTCTTGGGAGAATAAGTAATAAGCGCCGGCGCAGGGAACAGGGAACAGGGAAGAGGCTACTTTCATCACCGTGCATCGGCGGGAAGCCCATTCCTGAAGGAATGGGAGGGATAGCCGCCCGCCGCTTTGCCTCGCGTTGCCCACCATGCTTTGCCTCGCGTTGCTCACCATGCTTTGCCTCGCGTTGCTCACCATGCTTTGCCTCGCGTTGCTCACCATGCTTTGCCTCGCGTTGCTCACCATGCTTTGCCTCGCGTTGCTCACCATG
>JAAHGR010000624.1:2214-4697 GCA_010672425.1 Symploca sp. SIO2E6 | reverse complement strand
TCTTCTTCTAATAACTTTGGCTTATAGTAGTGCCGTATTGACAGGAGAAAAAATCCAGAAAAAAATGCAAATTAAATATGTAACTCGAGTTAAAGAAAAGAACCGTTATGTCAAAAGGCATAGTTATTTTTATATTGGATTGCATGGAAAAGATTGGGTTGAATCTTGCTTATTTTTTGAAAAAATAGCTGAATCTTTAATGGCTCTTTCTCCTCATAAAAGACCTAATTATCAAAGAGGTAACAGAGCTGCAACCCTTATTAAATCTACATTATAGCCAAAGTTGTCACCCCGTCAGCTTTTGGTTAAGTCTTTCTTCGCTGCTTGCGCTTCTTCCAAAAGCAAACGCTGTAGAGTAGTTGATTTTCCCGAACCTGGTGTCCCCATCAACAGCACATGCTCAGGGGCATACTTACGCAATCCTTCGAGTATTGGTAGCTTCTCGGCTGTTTCCTGTTGTTGTTCTGTGTCTCGTGACTCTTCGACTTGAGATTTCCTGGGTTGCCAAGTTTGCACAACCAAATCAGCAAAAAAAGTGGGTGTAACGAGAGGCGTTACAGGTCTATGAGTTTTTACATCCTCCTCTGTGTAGAGGCTCCACCATCTTTCATATGTGGTACAGATAGATTGCAGATACGGTTCAAAATCCAAGCCGTGGGTACAGCTCATACTAGCAGTGTCAGTAGTAGTACCAATACTTTTTGATTGTAACAATCTCTAGCTCTCTAGAGCGAAGGTGAAATCCCTGATTTCTTGAATAAGTCAGACTCCCATGAACTTTCACCTCACAACGTTCGCGCAGCGTTCTCCGTAGGAGTAGGATGAAAATTCTGGTCTCTCCGCGTCCCCGCGTTCCCGTGTCCCCGCGTCTATTTTCAGATTAGAGATCTGAATCTTGTGCGCGATCGCATTTTCTGTTCCAGCTATCTAAACTGTATAGATCCCCGACTTCTCGGTTGCAGAAGGTGATTATTCGACTTCCCTCAAGAAGAAGTCGGGGATCTTGCTTGCCACACTGTATAGATCCCCGACTTCTCGGTTGCAGAAGGTGATTATTTGACTTCCCCCAAGAAGAAGTCGGGGATCTTGCTTGCCACCGGTGTTTTCCAAGAAACCCGGTTTCACCATTGGGGCGTTGAGACAGGCTAGTGGCGTAACACAGCTAAAAATGTAGGTTGGGTAGAGCTTTCTTCGAGACCCAACACAACCCGCTCCAGCGTTGGGTCTCGTTGCCTCGACCCAACCTACATCTATTCCCTCATTTTAGGTGTGTCGCACCAGTAGATACCCTTAATAGTTGGCGAACCTGCCCCTACCGTATTTTGTCCTGTACCTAGTTTGGTTTTTGGTTTTTGCTGCGCATAGATCAGAGCAAGCTGGTGTCGTAGGCGATCGCACTCTTTAGCAAGACAATGGGCGTATGCAATACGCCCCTACCGTATCGGCGGATCGATGTACCGTTATTAATCGGCCTAAATTAAGTAATTTCTATCATACTGGCTTCAAGTTAAACAAATATATGATGATTTTTAGGCTCGATTTTTACGAGATTGCGTGGTTTGAGCCCTTGACTTGAAAATATAAAGATGATATTAAATGGATACAATGTTATAATCATAACTGTTTTTCTCTAAAATAGGCAATTTAATAGCTACAACCCCCATAGTGTCGTGGAACAAGTGGCTAAATATAGAGGGAGGAGGGATTCTCACGAAGTGGGACGATGACTTAAATATTAGCACAGCTCTCATGGCTAAGGTTGACATAATGGTTATTGTATGATGTGTGGGTAAGAAGGCGATCGCACTCATACCGGAAGTTTCTCTAACCCGTAAGTTGCTCGTTACCAGGTATTACCTTCTTAGATCCCCCCTAACCCCCCTTAATAAGCTATCCATTAGGCAAAAGTAGTCGAAACGGTTAGGGGACTTTGAGCTACTGTAATTTATTACAGCACAAAGCGCTTTATCGAATTTTCCGGTATCGATATCCTTCGTAGGGGCGGGTTTAGGAATAACCTATCCTATTTTACCAGTAACTGTCGGTGCAAAACCCGCCCTGGGATATGTGAGCGCATGGTTTTATTCCTTATCGGATTTGCCAATATCCATCCCAGGTTAATCCAACCAATCCGCTTTCTCAGTGTATAGGATACAATATCCCATTACCCGCTCCTACAAATATCCCGTATTCAATTCCCAATTCCCAATTCCCAATTCCCAATTCCAATATCGACATTCTTCGTAGGGGCGGGTTTAGGGAAAGGCTAACCCATTTTACCAGCAACTGTCGGTGCAAAACCCGCCCTGGGATATGTGAGCGCATGGTTTTATTCCTTATCGGATTTGCCGATATCCATCCCAGGTTAATCCAACCAATCCGCTTTCTCAGTGTATAGGATACAATATCCCATTACCCGCCCCTACAAATATCCCGTATTCAATTCCCAATTCCCAATTCCCAATTCCCAATTCCAATATGCC
>JAAHGR010000624.1:0-2114 GCA_010672425.1 Symploca sp. SIO2E6 | reverse complement strand
CATCCCAGGTTAATCCAACCAATCCGCTTTCTCAGTGTATAGGATACAATATCCCATTACCCGCCCCTACAAATATCCCGTATTCAATTCCCAATTCCCAATTCCCAATTCCCAATTCCAATATGCCAGCCAAAGATTTATTTCATGATACTGTTAAAACAGCCCTGGGATATGTGAGCGCATGGTTTTATTCCTTATCGGATTTGCCGATATTCATCCCAGGCTAATTCAACCAACCCGCTTTCTCATTGTAAGCGATCGCGTATCCCGATCCTTATCGAAATTTCCGATATCGGCATCCTTCGTAGGGGCGGGTTTAGGGAAAGCCTAGCCCATTTTACCAGAAACTGTCGGTGCAAAACCCGCCCTGGGATATGTGAGCGCATGGTTTTATTCCTTATCGGATTTGCCGATATTCATCCCAGGTTAATCCAACCAATCCGCTTTCTCAGTGTATAGGATACAATATCCCATTACCCGCCCCTACAAATATCCCGTATTCAATTCCCAATTCCCAATTCCCAATTCCCAATTCCAATATGCCAGCCAAAGATTTATTTCATGATACTGTTAAAACAGCCCTGGGATATGTGAGCGCATGGTTTTATTCCTTATCGGATTTGCCGATATCCATCCCAGGTTAATCCAACCAATCCGCTTTCTCAGTGTAAGCGATCGCATATTCCCAATCATTATCGAAAATTCCGATATCGATATCATTCGTAGGGGCAGGTTTAGGGAAAGCCTACCCCATCTTACCAGAAACTGTCGGTGCAAAATCCGCCCTGGGATATGTGAGCGCATGGTTTTATTCCTTATCGGATTTGCCGATATCCATCCCAGGTTAATCCAACCAATCCGCTTTCTCAGTGTAAGCGATCGCATATTCCCAATCATTATCGAAAATTCCGATATCGATATCATTCGTAGGGGCAGGTTTAGGGAAAGCCTACCCCATCTTACCAGAAACTGTCGGTGCAAAATCCGCCATGAGATATGCGAGCGCCGGGTAATTTGGTGCGATCGCATACCTCAAGAACTCACGGTTCGCTACGCTATTATAGCGCGATCACTTACGGTATCAGTTTGCGCTATCGCTTTTTCTATATCAAAAGAGGTAATTTATATATATGCGCACACCCTTCCCCATTATAAATAATAGCACAAATCGCATTATTTTGCTCCTTATCGAATTTTCCGATATCACATCCCAGGCTAATTCAACCAACCCGCTTTCTCATTGTAAGCGATCGCGTATCCCGATCCTTATCGAAAATTCCGATATCGACATCATTCGTAGGGGCGGGTTTAGAGATAACCTAACCCATTTTACCAGCAACTGTCGGTGCAAAACCCGCCCTGGGATATGTGAGCGCATGGTTTTATTCCTTATCGGATTTGCCGATATTCACCCCAGGCTAATTCAACCAACCCGCTTTCTCAGTGTAAGCGATCGCCTACAGCACCAGCCTGCGCTGATCTGCTTGCAGCAGCGCTTGCGCTATCGCGTATTCCCCGATCCTTATCGAAATTTCCAATATCGGCATCCTTCGTAGGGGCAGGTTTAGGGAAAGCCTACCCAATCTTACCAGAAACTGTCGGCACAAAATCCGCCATGAGATATGCGAGCGCCGGGTAATTTGGTGCGATCGCATACCTCAAGAACTCACGGTTCGCTACGCTATTATAGCGCGATCGCTTACGGTATCAGTTTGCGCTATCGCTTTTTCTATATCAAAAGAGGTACTTTATATATATGCGCACACCCTTCCCCATTATAAAAATAGCACAAATCGCATTATTTTGCTCCTTATCGAATTTTCCGATATCACATCCCAGGTTAATTCAATCAATCCGCTAGGTTATCGACAGGGCGGGTTTTGTACAATGGTGATTGTCGAATGGGGTAAAATATCCCATTACCCACCCCTACAAATATCCCATATTCGATTCCCAATTCCCAATTCCCCAATTCCCAATTCCCCAATTCCCAATCCCCAATTCCCAATTCCCAATTCCCAATTCCCAATTCCCAATTCCCAATTCCCAATTCCCAATTCCAAATTCCCAATTCCCAATTCCCAATTCAAGAATTCGGACTCGTTTCCAACTCC
>JAAHGR010000623.1 GCA_010672425.1 Symploca sp. SIO2E6 | reverse complement strand
TCAACTCATTCGCCAATATCCCCAATTTCCCGATGTCAGAGCAGCACTAACTGCTGCTTTGTGGGCAGAGGGAAAACGAGGTGAAGCCCAAAGTAATTGGGTAGCAGTTATTGGTTTAGATCAACGTTATCAGGACTTGGATTGGGTGAGTAATATTCGTCGATGGCCACCTTTAATGGTTGAGGCTTTGAGAGAGTTTCTTAGTTAGCTATCAGCTGATAGCTGATAGCTAACTCCTGGAGTTAATTATCCATTTACTAATAATTTACGATATGTATCAACAATTTTTTCAGCCTTAACATTCCAAGTAAATTCTACAGCACGCTTAATGGCTTGCTGAGACATATTTTGGCGCAGAGTTTGATTCTGAACCAATTCCTCAATAGATTTCTTCAACTCTTGAACAACAAACTCCCGAGAAACTGGATTAATACTAAAACCTGTTTCCGCTGTAACATACTCACCAATACCACCATTATTTACCACAATACAAGGAAGACCATTGGCCATAGCTTCTAATACTACTGCCCCCCCAAACTCACGTATAGAGGGAAAACAAAAAATATCAGCATTACTGTAGTATTTGAGGGTTTCCTGTTGGGGAACCCAACCAGTAAAATTAACTATTTTTTCCAGGTTAGTCTGCTGAACTTGCTGCTCTAGGGCATTTCGTTCCGAACCATCTCCAACAATAGTTAAGATAATTTTTTCCTGAGTAGATGCTTCTAATTTACTTACTGCTTCAATCACCATATCAGCACCTTTGTAGGGGACTAGCCTACCTACAAACAGGAGATTGACAGGTTGGTTATCTTGAGACTTAACTTCGCCCACTTCCTGCTCTTTTTTGATAAACGAGTCACTGATACCATTTTCATAAAATAACTCGATACGCTGATTGTCGATATTAAATACCTCTTTCAGGAAGTTTAAGGTATAAGTCGAGCCAGCCAGAATATAGTCAGCTTCCTTATAAGTTCTTCGATAACCAGGAATGAGCAATCGACCTATTGCTCGCAGAAAATTAAAATAAGAAAACTCTTGGAAGGCTATTTCTTGAAAACCCCTAGGAAAGGGTACGCCGCCATTTACCGGTCCAAGCATAAAAGGTTTCTTTTGACATACCTTCACAACCTTTACTGGGTAGCGTGGCATCATTGGAGTAATGGCATGAACTATATCGTAGTCGCCTCCAAGGATAGGAGCCTTGAAATTGCTGTAAACCAAGTGATCAAACTCACCGTAGACAGGATACATCAAGGCATTGTGAAGTGGCCAAATTGTTTTATTCTTTACCTTGCTTAACTGTGCCGCAATTTTATAGTATCGCTTGATTAGTTTACTTTCATCGATGTAGGTAATATCTCGATCTGAATGAATTTTTTCTAGTGCTGGCTGATTCCTTATATGGGTTACAAGGGTGGTATCAACAAGTTTGCTAATACCATCGTAGAACTTATATCCTTCCAAGGGTACTGAAGCCCACTCAGGATTACATTCATTAATAATTAATAAGACCTTAAAATTGTTACTGCTCATGATTTCCCCTTACACTTTTTCAATAGAAATGAGAGATTCTTGCAGAAGTTCGGCATCCGGAGGATGATGGTAGTAATAAATCTTTTCCTTGAACTCCCCCCTGCGACATACATATACCATTCAACCATTCTGAAAAGATAGGGGGCATCCGGAACATTTTTGGTAATTTTCTCAATATTGTTAGCACTGACCTACTGTTCCAGCTTTGGTACAGTAGGTAGACTAGGACAGGCATCTTGTCTATTCCACAAAAGTTTGATTGAGGTACTTAGACTACACTGGAGGCTTTAATGCTGAGGTTTTATCACCATCCCCTATCACCAATCAGCCGACGAGTTTGGTTGGGACTCCTCGAAAAAGGAATCCCCTTTGAGCCAGTTATTATGAATCTCCAAGGGGAACAATTCGAGCCGGAATTTTTAGCTCTCAATCCGTTTCACCATATTCCGGTTGTAGTAGATGGAGATTTGCGCATTCTGGAATCTCTAGCGATTTTGGACTATTTAGAGGCAAAGTATCCTTCCCCTTCTCTGATGCCTCAAGAGCGAGTAGCGATTGCCAAGATGCGTATGGTACAAATGGTCATTACTAATGAACTCACTACCAAGTTACGTGCCCTTCTGATAGCCAGTGATGACCCTGAATCTGATCGGAAAACTTTTAAGCAGATTACCACAGCCTTTGATTTTTTGACGGAACAACTCGGGGATTCTGCCTATTTTGGTGGGGATGATTTGTCTTTAGCAGATATTACAGCAGGAGCACTATTACCTCTACAGGTGCGACTTGGTGTTAAGTTGCATAAGCATCCGGCGATTGCCGCCTGGTATGAGCGTATTATGGCACGGGAGGCGTGGCAACAAACTGAACCGGATGATGAGACTTTTGCTGCTTGGAAACAGTCTTTGGTGATGCTCATTAAACGTCGTCAGCAAAAAACGGTACAAGGTTAGTTGTTAGCTGCTTTATTGTAGCGTTCGAGCGTAGCGTGCGCGTAACGAAACATCTTGCTCGTGCTTAGATTAGACGCGAGCAAGATGCTCGCACTACATTATAAAGATACCAGATAAGCGCATGAGTATCTAAAACTGTTTTGATCAATTAAATATTCTCCCTTGGAAAGTTATCCCACGCTTCTTGTCTCATTGAATCAATATCTTCAGCAGAAGGTGCTTGACCTAAATCGCGACAAATTCCCCATAATGATTGACGCGGTTGCTTGACTGGCTGCGATTCTAATTTCATGTCAAACATAAGCTGTTCAATTAAGCGTTTTTTATCTGTAGGAGATAACTGTTTAGCTAACTCCATTACGTCTTGCAAAGTCATCTTATATATAGTGCTTCCCAACGAGTCGTCAACCTAGAGTGACCACTGGCAAGATGCCAGTTACCCCCGTTATTATATTAATAGCAGAAAACGTTGCAGATTTAACTTTCATCGCTTAAAAATGTAGGTTGGGTCTCGTTGCCTCGACCCAACACAGCCATCTCCGGCGTTGAGTCACGAAGAAAGCTCTACCCAACCTACATCTGTTTAATCATTTTATAGTAGTGCGAGCATCTTGCTCGCGTCTGACTGATCGAGTTCGAGACGCTCGCACTACATTCTTAAATTCTAAATTCTAAATTCTAAATTCTAAATTCTACCAATGTTTCAATATAAGACCTAATTAAGGGAACCTGAAACTCAAGATTGCCATTATTCTGACGGATGATTTCAGCTTGCACTAGTTTATTAATAATTAACTGATCTGGAGCATCTACTGTGCCCTGTTGGGCTAAGGTTCTTAAGATTATTCGCTCTCTCTCGGACAGGTATTGCCAGAATTCTACAAAATAGCCTTCACCTTGCTCAAAGACCGTAGAGACAACATCTCGTACATCTTGCCTTGTCGCTTTGCGGAAAATTTGACTTTGGCGTATCTCTCGGTTGAGATGATCGATAATGCAGGAACAGATAAGCTGGATTAGATAGGGTTGTCCGTTGGTAAGATATACAATTTCCTCTACGGCATCGGCTCCGTAAATATCTCGAAAGTTGGTAACAGGTTGCTGAATCAGTTCCTGGGCTTCAGATTTGTTGAGATAGGTTAGGTGTAGGGTGCGAGTGCCGATTAAACAATCACTCCAATAGGGCTGAAGTTCATTGAGTCGGTGAGAACCGCTAAAGAGTAAAATCCATTGAGGGCGATGCTGCATTACATGGCGCAGAAAATTGAGCAAAGTGCGGCTATTGGTACTTTCAATAACTTCTTCAAACCGTTCAAATTCATCTAGACAAAGCAAGAAGCGCTTATTGCTGATCTTTTTTTCTACCAGACTCATCCACTGCTGAAGTCCAGCAAAAGGGTCTTGGTTTATGGCATCGGCATTAGCATGGGGCAGGATTAGATTGCGGGCAGTGAAAGCACTAGATGTAATCTGCTCTACTAGGGAATTGACAATATTTTCATAGCTGGTAAAACTGGCTATGTTCTGCACGTCAACAAAAAGGGGAATTAAATTACTACCCACTTTTCGAGGTAGGTAGTTTAGTGCGGAGGTTTTACCGGCTCTTCTTCTGCCGTATAGTAAAAATACCGGGGGTTGAGCGGAGAGAGAAATGTTTTCAATTTCCCGAAAAATATCTTGGCGACCCTTGAAACGTTCTTTGGCATCATTAGGAAGGAGGGCGTTACCTGCTAGGTAAACGTTGGGGATTTCTGGAGAGTTGGCGGCTTCCTCTTCTAGGGTTTTGCGGCTATCTTGGATAATCTGTAACCATTTATTGGTAATACTGCCAAATAAAGGAGCATCTTTGGCTAATTTGCTTGTTGCTAAATCCCCCTTTAGTTGGCTTAGTTCAGTAATAGGCTGTTTGAGGAGTTCTATTTTACGGTAGGGGGTCGTCCCATCGTAAGCGGCGCGAATGCTAGCGGCAATATCTAGGAGACGGAGTAAGGCGGGACTTAAATCTTGGGATTTGGGTATCCAGTGGAGATTATCAACGGTGCTGGTAATATCGGTGACGTAGCGGCATTGGCTGAGGGTATCGATCGCAATTCCTGCCATGGCGCGGAGGGCAACTTTTTGTTGGTTGTGGAAGCCGCTGCGGCGGCTCAGTTGCGCGAACAGATCTCAGGTCTTGAAGGGGCGTTGTCGGAAGAGGAACAACGGCGTGTTGCAGA
>JAAHGR010000622.1 GCA_010672425.1 Symploca sp. SIO2E6 | reverse complement strand
CTGGGGGGAGGAAGACTCCATCGATGCGAAAGGCAGTTTGCTTAACCTCTATGGATTTAAACTTATACCCTTGACGTGATGGTTGTCCAATCAGCTCAAAAAATAGTGCTGGGACGTTGTGGAAGATGCGGTAAAATAGGGAGTCGGTCTTCACGGTGGGGGTTAGTTCGCCTGTTCTTTTTCTTAGAATAGCGCTTTGAAAGGAGAGCGATCGCTTTTTCTTTCCTTTAGGTAATAAACCTGTTCTTTAGGTAATAAACCTGTTCAGTTCCTTTACTAATAAATGAACTGTAGTCGAAGGATTATCTTTAGCTGGATTCTGAGGATCGTATTGTTTAAGAAGATTTTCTGCATTTTTGATGGCAGTATTCTGTTTATCAATTAAATCATTATAGATTGAATCGCTATTTTTTTGATATTTATATCCTAATCGCTTAGTTAGCTTTTCTTCATAGTTTTTTCTAGAAATTCCAGTATTGACAAAGTCAAAGTGTAGGAGATACCATAACTCAAAAGCTTCATTGGAATAAGCTACTTTAAAATTTTCCTGCTGTGTTTTGAGAATAGCACTATTAAAATCATTGGCCGTCCATGAGTCGCGATCAAATACACACCAAACTTGATCGTAATCTTCTTTGTCTCTTAATTTTTTTATCTCTTTGACTAGATTAGTTGGGTTTTTGCCTAATCCTTGTATGTGTATGACAATTTTAGGAACACGAAAATTTCCAAAGTAGTTGGGTTCAGTCTCTTCTCCTTCACAAACAATTAAAAATCTTTGTCTCACCTCTCTAGTATTGATTTTTCTTGGTGAATAGCTACGAAAGGTATTACTTTTTCTAGACATTGGACTCAATAATCTTACTTAGATCGCCAAGATATGGAATTGCACCATATCTACCCTTGATGTAATCACTCTCAAAAGAAGCATCATTGCGGATTTTATACTCAGCTAGGGAATATAAATCTGTTGAACCAAATCTACCTTTTTCAGTAAACCAGATCTGGTCTCTGCGAAAGAGTTTATTACTGAGTAAGTTAGTATCGTGAGTCATAAAAATTAGTTGTGCATTATTGGGATTCGTTTCTCTTGAGTTGAACAGTTCAACTATTGCACGACTAATCAAAGGATGAAGTCTAGCTTCAAATTCATCAACTATTAGAACTTTGCCACCTTTTAGTATATCAACAAGAAGACCAGCTAGAGCAAATATTTTTTGTGTGCCTTCAGATTCTTGGTTATCCAAGTCAAATAACTCTGTTGATATATAGTTTCCTTGATTATCAAACTTTCGATGCATAGTTTTAACAGATACAGCTTCACCTTCTAGCAGGAAGTTTTTTATTTTATCTGGTAGTTCTTCAGGTAAATCATTAGCATTAATTTTAATTTCTTCTGCTTTTATATCATCAATGGCTAAGTCTAGTTTTTTTATTAGTTTGATAATTTTATCTTTATTTTTATCATTGATTAAACAACTAATCGTGTATCTTCTATATCCTATATCATCTAAGCCAGAGATAACTGCAATCTTTTTTGATAACCAATCTAAAATTATCTCGGCAATTTCAACATTGAATTGAGCAGAAACAGACAAAAATAGAGCGTTCTGTCTGGTTCTTTTTTCAATACCCTCAGCTTGATATTTTTTAGTGCTACTAATATCATTGTCATGACGTTCAAAAAGTTTGGCTTCCCTTGATTTAGGCACATAGAATAACCATTCAGAGATAACCTTATCTGTATTTACCTCAAATCCGTATCTATATTGCTGTCCCTTTAATAAAAATACAATTTCAAAAAAAGATGGTTGATCCTCTGTTTCTGTACTCAGCTGGAATCGCTCAACACCGATTTTTTCTGTACTCTGAGTTTCTTTGGAGGAATTGATCATAAACCATCTCATAAACCCCAAAGCTTTTGTCAAATTACTTTTACCACTAGCATTTGCACCATATATGGCAGCACTTTTCAGTAGCTTCAGGTCATCATCTATGGCAAAAACGTTATTTTCATCAATTTCCTTATCTTGGGCAACAAGATTAGCTGCCACCATACTGAAGGTAACCTTCTCCTTAAATGACCTATAGTTAGCAACACTAAACTCAATCAGCATAATGGGATATGGGGTTTAAAAGGCAAATTTGCGAAAAATTCACAAATATCTGATTTAAGCATAGCAGGCATCGAACCGACGAAGAAGAAAATCTCTGGCTGGCATCCGCCAACTGAATGATGAGGAGAGCGATCGCTTTTTTTACAAGACAATACCTGAACTACACTACCGTAGGCGAGATCGCACTATTGTCCTGGTTTATTGTTCTGTAACCAGGCACTCAAATCATCCAAGGTTGAGAAATCTAGCAATGCCTCAGCCAATTCTTCCAATTTATCCAAGGATAATGTCTTGATTTGGGACTCCAATTTTGGAGGTAGCTGACCCACTTTTCGGCTCAACAGCTTCAACACTAATGTTTGTCCTTCTTGCTCTCTTCCTTGATCGTGGCCTTTTTCTAAACCTATTTCCAGACCTTCTTGATAAACTCTTGTCTCCTTAATGCTTTCAGCTAATCCTAACATTTCGGCAATCTCCTGACGGCTCAATAAGGGAAATTTATATACCATTGTAGTCTCTAGCAATTCTATGATGGTTGAAGAGGGAAAGGGCAAAGATTGCTGTTCTACTTGTGCCAACAGTTCTCTGGCTCTAGCTGGGGTTCGTTTCTTAGATGCGACAATCAGCTGCATTAGTCCTATGACTACCGAAAACGGTTGCACCTGTTCTAGCTCATTAAGATAAAAACGCTGGACTTGGTCACTTTCTAATAATAAGCTATACACCCCCACATCCTCTGGTTCTAAGGATTTACTGGGAAAAATCACCACAGCCTGCCAATTGGTAAACTCGGGGTTCTGTTGCAGGAACACAAATAGTTCGGCAAACAAGCGATGGTAAATCAGGTCATCCTCTTGGAATTGAACCTCGACAAAAAACACAGTGGGGTCGGGGTCAAGCAATTGAAGATTGAAGATTGAAGATTTTAGATTTATTCTATAAATAAATTTAGGGTCTTGTGACCGTTTGAATTCTTCAATTCTTTAATCTAAAATCTAAAATCTAAAATTTCTCTGGTCATTTGCTGGGGGGAGAAATACTCCATCGATGCGAAAGGCAGTTTGCTTAGCCTCTATGGATTTAAACTTATACCCTTGGCGTGATGGTTGTCCAATCAGCTCAAAAAATAGTGCTGGGACGTTATGGAAGATGCGGTAAAACAGGGAGTCGGTCTTCACGGTGGAGGTTCTTCGCCTTTTCTTTTCCAAAGAAATAGCGCTTTGTTGACAAGCGATCGCCTTTTCTAGGAGAGGCTACACCCTAAGCGAAGCTATGCCGAAAGCTTTACGGCACCAGTGAAGAGCGATCTTACTATTGTCCTGGGTTATTCTTGTGTAACCAAGCACTCAAATCATCCAGGGTTGAGAAATCTAGCAGTGCCTCAGCCAATTCTTCCAACTTATCCAAGGGTAATGCCTTGATTTGCGACTCCAATTTTGGAGGAAGCTGACCCACTTTTCGGTTCAGCAGCTTCAACACTAATATTTGTCCTTCTTGCTCTCTCCCTTGCTCTCTCCCTTGCTCTCTCCCTTGATCGTGGCCTTTTTCTAAGCCTTGTTCTAAGCCTATTTCCAGACCTTCTTGATAAACTCTTGTCTCCTTGATACTTTCGGCTAGTCCTAACATTTCGGCAATCTCCTGACGGCTCAATAGGGGAAATTTATATACCATTGTAGTCTCTAACAATTCTATGATGGTTGCCTTCGGAAAGGGCAAAAATTGCTGTTCTACTTGTGCCAAAAGTTGTCTGGCTCTTGCTGGGGTTCGTTTCTTGGATGCGACAATCAGCTGCATTAGTCCTATGACTACTGAAAACGGTTGCACCTGTTCTAGTTCATTAAGATAAAAACGCTGGACTTGGTCACTTTCTAATAATAAGCTATACACTCCCACATCCTCTGGTTCTAAGGATTTACTGGGAAAAATCACCACAGCCTGCCAGTTGGTAAATTCGGGGTTCTGTTGCAAAAACACAAATAGTTCGGCAAATAAGCGATGGTAAATGAGTTCATCCTCTTGGAATTGAACCTCGACAAAAAACACAGTGGGGTCGGGGTCATTTGCTGGGGGGAGGAAGACTCCATCAATACGAAAGGCAGTTTGCTTAACCTCTATGGATTTAAACTTATACCCTTGGCGTGATGGTTGTCCAATGAGCTCAAAAAATAGTGCTGGGACGTTATGGAAAATGCGGTAAAATAGAGAGTCGGTCTTCACGGTAGGGTTGGTTCGCCTTTTCTTTTCCTTAGAATAGCGCTTTGAAAGGAGAGCGATCGCCTTCTCTAAAAGAGAATACCTGAACGGCACTAACGTAGTGGCGTGACACACTTAAAATGTAGGTTGGGTGTAACGAAGTGAAACCCAACGAAACCTTCTCCCATGTTGGGTTACGCTACCGCTTTACCCAACCTACTTATTCCACCATTTTAGCTGGGTCACGGCAGTAGTGGCGTGACACACTTAAAATGAGGGAATAGCAAATCTACTGCTTCCTTGTAAATTAAGGTTTTGAGCCAAAATCTATTCCCTCATTTTAGGTGTGTCACGGCAGTAGGTGCTCACACTATTGTCCTGGGTTATTGCAAAGTACACTTTTCCC
>JAAHGR010000621.1:3106-4719 GCA_010672425.1 Symploca sp. SIO2E6 | reverse complement strand
ATTTTCAGGATTTTTGGTTATTATTGAATAATGGAATAGGCGTGCGCCTATAAGGTATGAATTACTATTGCTGACTTCAAGAGACACATTTAGCCCTAGGGCGTGACACACTTAAAAATGTAGGTTGGGTCGAGCGATAGGGAGACCCAACACAGCCCACTCCAGCGTTGGGTCTCGTTGCCTCGACCCAACCTACATCTGTTTCCTGATTTTAGCTATATCACGGCACTAGGGGTTGGCTGGAGAGCGATAGCATTTAGATTGGTCTACTCTGGGTCTATGTAGGGTCTGCTGAAAACCTCAATATTGATAAATTATGATTCCGTAGGGGCGGGTTAACCAATCCGTAAACACATTGACCAATCAATTGGGTAAACCCGCCCCGGTGATACCGGTAGGGCAGATTTAGCTTAAACCTTCAAGACTCTAGCGAGCAAGATGCAAAGCACTACATACAAATCCCGTGGAACAGGCTTCTAGCCTGTCTCAACACTGATGCCTTAAGCGCGATCGCTTTCCCTTTCAAAATTGGTTGTAATTTTCAAGATTTTTGGTTATTATTGAATAATGGAATAGGTGTGCGCCTATAAGGTATAAATTACTATTGCTGACTTCAAGAGACACATTTAGCCCTGGTGGCGTGACACACTTAAAAATGTAGGTTGGGTCGAGGGATAGGGAGACCCAACACAGCCCACTCCAACGTTGGGTCTCGTTGCCTCGACCCAACCTACATCTATTTCCTGATTTTAGCTATATCACGGCACTAGGGGTTGGCTGGGAAGCATAGCATTTGGATTGGTATACTCTGGGTCTATGTGGGGTCTGCTGAAAACCTCAATATCGGTAAATTATGATTCCGTAGGGGCGGGTTAACCAATCCGTAAACACATTGACCAATCAATGGGAGTAATACCAAATCCGGTATCGATATACCCGCTATGCCCACATTGTAGAGACGTTGCATGCAACGTCTCTACAGGGATTTCACGGTTTGCTCAAAACGGCTCTGTTGTAACCGGATTTGGTATAACCCGCCCCGGTGATAACGATGGGGCAGATTTAGCTTAAACCTTCAAGACTTTAGCGAGCAAGATGCTATTTAAGATTTTAGCGAGCAAGATGCAAAGCACTACATACAAATCTCGTGGAACAGGCTTCTAGCCTGTCTCAACACTGATGCCTTAAGCGCGATCGCTTTCCCTTTCAAAATTGGTTGTAATTTTCAGGATTTTTGGTTACTATTGAATAATGGAATAAGTGTGCGCCTATAAGGTATGAATTACTATTGCTGACTTCAAGAGACACATTTAGCCCTAGGGCGTGACACACTTAAAAATGTAGGTTGGGTCGAGCGATAGGGAGACCCAACACAGCCCACTCCAGCGTTGGGTCTCGTTGCCTCGACCCAACCTACATCTGTTTCCTGATTTTAGCTATATCACGGCACTAGGGGTTGGCTGGAGAGCGATAGCATTTAGATTGGTCTACTCTGGGTCTATGTAGGGTCTGCTGAAAACCTCAATATTGATAAATTATGATTCCGTAGGGGCGGGTTAACCAATCCGTAAACACATTGACCAATCAATTGGGTAAACCCGCCCCGGTGATAC
>JAAHGR010000621.1:0-3006 GCA_010672425.1 Symploca sp. SIO2E6 | reverse complement strand
TCTACTCTGGGTCTATGTAGGGTCTGCTGAAAACCTCAATATTGATAAATTATGATTCCGTAGGGGCGGGTTAACCAATCCGTAAACACATTGACCAATCAATTGGGTAAACCCGCCCCGGTGATACTGGTGAGGCAGATTGAGTCACCAATCACACTCAGATGCCTTGGCATCTCCCTGTTGAATCTCCTTAAAACCCAATGCTGAACCACTCGGAGCCGGTGCATCTCTCGCTACTTCAACCAGGCGCGATTCTCTATCAGGATTGCCTGGTGCTAAAAACCGGAGTTTCTCCCCTGATGTCTCAGTACATGAAAGCTGTACAAACTTGAGAGCCTTAACAACTTTTTCCCTAGTAGCATTACCGGATAGCGTCTCAATTAGAGCCTGTGTTGCATCATAACTAGTAGCAGTACGCCAGTTGATCCTTCCTTTCCATCTTTGTTCTGCTGTTTCGGCATACTCAGATGTTCCTCCAAACCAGGGTACAGCTAAAATCAAGCCATCAACTGCTGAACCTCCCTGTCTTAGGGTATCAGCGTTATACAGAACACTACCCCCCAACAGTTGCAATCTTTGGTTTTGGGGTAACTCAGCATTTGCCCTAGCAATCGCAATAGCTACAGAAGAAGTGCTGACACTTGGAAGTAAAACAACAGCTTTTACCTGCTCCTGATTGGCACTGCCCTCAATTTCAGCCCTAGCATTCAGATCCTTAGCTGTGAGATCAACATTCCGGACAACTTTCCCCCCTATTTTTTTGAACTTACCCCCAAAGGCTTGTTTCAGACTTGTGCTGTAAGTACTCTCAGAGTCAGAGAAAATCACCACTTTGTCTAAACCTAAAGTATTTTTGGCATACTCAGCTAGCTTGTCACCTGCTGCGCTATTGGGAGGTACAGTTCGGAAGAAAACATCCCCTGTTAAAGAGGTACTGGCGCTGGTACCAGAAAGCATTGCCAATCCAGCTTTTTCGTATACAGGTAGTGCAGCCAAGCTAGCCTCACTGGAGTTGTGTCCCATCACTCCCAAAATTTCCGGTTGAGCAACTAGCTTTTGAGCCACTTTGCGTGCGATTTCTGGCTCATTGCGATCGTTGGCAATGACAATTTCCAGTAAGCGATTATCTTTGTCACGGCTATCATTGAATTTTGTTTGTGCATCAGCTACGCCTCGTAATATCGCTTTGGAAAAGTTTTCGTTGTTGTCTACTGGTACAACTACTGCCAGTTGGAAAGGATTACCCTGCTGGCGTGCTTGGACATTATTGAGGTAAATTTGGGGTACTGGCTCACTCGGAGCAGCTGCTATAGCTTTTTGAAAGAAATTTATTGCCTGTTCGTACTCTTGAGATGCGAAAGCCTTAATCCCATTATTCAGGTCAAAGTTTTGTTGGGAAGCAAAGAGTCGGCTTTCCCCACTGGTAATGTTAAATTTGAGACACTCGCCACTGACTCTCTCTTCACCAGCTGGGCAAGAGATATACTGTTGCCACAATAATCCTCCACTCAATGAACTCAAGATAACCATGCTCCCCAAAGCAATACTCAGTTTTTTGGGAAAAGCTATTAGAGCTGCAGAGAGTTGCAACTGGGTAGATACATTCTTAATCCAAGACTGGTTAAAGACTTCCCGGTAAATAGGATTGTAAACTCTTAGGGTTTGATCTTTCTTAACTACCAATCCTGATAATCGCAACTGTACTTGCTCTGAGCTTTGCTTAGATAGTATAGAGCCCTGATTCAGAATTTGCTGGTACAATTTCAGTAGTCGCCCAGCACGTTGCTTATTACTCAAAATGCGATCGCGTATTGTCCGCAAATGTTCTGGTTCATCTTGGGATTCCCAATTTTCGATAATCTGCGATCGCACCAATGGCTCAATCGCTTGGGAGGTTAGAACTGTTTCTGGCTGCTGAACTACCAATTGACAAAGTTTTTGTGTGAGAAACGGTTGTCCCCCTGTCCATTTCAATATCTCTTGGACAACTGCTTGGGGGTTGTCTACTTTACCTGTCAATCCCCTAGTCAACGGCTTGACTTCCTGGAGCTGAAAACCCTGCAATTCAATGGCACAACCAAGATTAAAAGGTGTGCGTAATTTGTCTGCAATCAAATCCGACGGTGTTGCTACCCCAATCAGAGCAAAAGTTAAACGCTGATACTCTGGCTTATTATTCATCCGCTGGTTATAGCAAGCTCGGATAAAGGCAAAAAAGTCATCTGTGGGAAAATGCAAACCGAGAACGCTATCGATTTCATCGATAACAATAACAATTTTTTGACTAACTTCTACCAACAGCACCTGTTCAATAAACTCACTCAGACGCTGCAAGGGAGTTAGCAACTGGTGCTCCTCCCACCAAGGTGAGAGCTGGAAATAGAGTTGGAAGCTATCTGCCAGACTATTAATTAGGGTAGCGTACCACTGATCTAGAGTAACCCGTTGACTACCAATCTGTGTTAAGTCGATTAAGGCACAGGCAAAGCCTTCTTTTTCCAGCCTTTTCCTCGCTCGTACTTCCAAACTGGACTTACCCATCTGTCGGGAGTTAAGGACATAACAAAACTTCCCAGCTTTCAACCCTTCGTAGAGGTCTTGATCCGCCTGCCGCTTCACATAGCTGGGAGCATCATTTGATAAAGTAGCTCCAACTTGGTACATTGATTATTAGTCCGTGGAACTGGCATCGGTGCCAGTCATTAACATTGTAGAACTGTTATCGGTGCCAGTTACGCTCCTAACTTGTTACCAATAACACTCAGATGCATTAGACTTTCCCTGTTGAATCTCCTTAAAACCAAATGCTGAACCAATGGGAGCTGGCGCATTTTTAACCACTTGAACAAGGCGAGATTCCCTATCCGGATTGCCATCTGACACCACCTCCGTAAGTCCAGATTTCTGCATCCCCTTGTCCAAGCAAGATGGCATCAGTATAAGTACCAAAACCACTAATGGAAATATTCTCACTCAGGCGTATGGCAATTTCTCCACCGTAGGAGT
>JAAHGR010000620.1 GCA_010672425.1 Symploca sp. SIO2E6 | reverse complement strand
TTCATCGGCCCGATCTAAATTTTAAGTTTTATTAATATTGTGGTCATTGGTCATTGGTCATTGGTCGTTGGTCATTGGTCGTTGGTCGTTGAGCGCTGGTCATTGGTCATTGGTCATTGGTCATTGGTCATTGAGCACTGGTCATTGAGCACTGGTCATTGAGCACTGGTCATTGAGCACTGGTCATTGAGCACTGGTCATTGGTCATTGGTCATTGGTCATTGAGGACTGGTCATTGGTCATTGGTCATTGAGGACTGGTCATTGGTCGTTGGTCATTGAGCACTGGTCATTGGTCATTAGGATTGATCCTACAAACGACAAACAACAAACGACAAACAACAAACAACAAACGACAAACAACAAACAACAAACAACAAACAACAAACAACAAACAACAAACGACAAACAACAAACGACAAACAACAAACGACAAACGACAAACAACAAACAACAAACAACAACCCTATTCCCCAAGCTTTTGCAGAGGCACTAACCCGGTTTTGGAGAGCAATCGCTGAGCTTCAACAGTTTTCAGAATCTCAGCAAACTTTTGTCCTATCGGTTCCCGACTGTTATCTCTAGGATAGACTACGGCAAGAGAATAGGCCAAAGGATAACTTTTGTTAAGAAACTGTTCCTGATTAGGCTCATAACTCCCTTTGTCGTTGCACAAATCGGTGTTGGGAGTCACTGGCTTACCATCGTCTTGGATCAGAGGCGCAATTGGGGCACTGTTCTTTGTGACTAGATCTAGGGGATAAACCGAACATTGACCGAGAACTTTACTGAGGGAGCCGAAGGCAATCCCTCCAAATTGTTCATTCTCAAACCCTCTAATCACTTGCCTGAGGGTCTTGAAGGTAGGACAGGGGATAATTTCTGGCTGGTATGCAATAGTAGATTCATCTTCCTTTTTGCACTCTCCACTTCTGATTAATTGGTTAAAGGAGTTGAGCGCTGTTTGATTTACTAGAACCCGTTCTTGAAAAATGCGTCTTGCCTCATCGTCATCAGGAATGTAGAGTTTTACTGGTAAATCAGGTCCACCCAATTCTCTCCAGTTGGTAATTTTACCAGTGTAAAGTTGACGCAATTGCTCTAAGCTAATTTTCCCTTTTAAGGCTTGGGGAAGATTGTTTTTCCTTCTGATGTAACTAAAGGGGACAAATACTACTAATCCATCGTAAGCAAATGTTTCTGACCCCAAATCGGGACTCAAATTATTAAAGAAACTAGCGATCGCAAATTCTGCTTGCTTGGATTGAATATTAGCGATCGCTTCTGCTACTGATGGCTCTGGTTGATAAGTTAATTGTAATTGCGGTTGGCGTTTATTTAATTCGGCTTCCAGGGTTACCTCCTTGGCAATCAGATTTGGCTGAGTAAGCACATAACTCCAGGGGCCATTCTGGGAAGCTGTATAGGTAAACTTACCAGAGGGAATGCCGGAAACTTGCTCTATACAGCAAGTTAGGGTAGCTTCCGCGATCGCTTCCTGGCGTCTACTTCTTGCCGTCAGCCACCATATCAATGCCGCCAATAACAGCAAACCAATAGTTCCTAGCAAAAACCAAGGAATTAGAAAACCTTTGGTCTTCTTGACTTCCTCCGTTGTCTCTAACGGTGGCTTCGACGGTTGAATTTCCCTTGTTACTGGTAGTTTTAATAAGGCTTGACGGGCAATTTCAGCAGTCGGGAAGTTGATACCGATTAAGTTGAGAATAAAGTTTTTAAGTACAGGCTCAACAGCAGGCCAATGTTCTTCTATACTGGGGTCAAGAGGTTTACCAGTATTAGGGTCTACTCTCCCTCCTGCTAATAAGTAAAAGGCAATATATCCTAAATCTTTTAAGTCTTTTGCCCGTGATAAAGCAGGAGGTTCAACTAAAGGAGGCCGAAACTGCCTCTCCCACGACTCTAAGTCACACAAATAGATAAAAAATCCCTGAAAGTTGACAGTGATGAGCAGGCTATCGAGACGGAGATTACCATGAGTTAATCCCTGGTGGATCTGACCTGAGCCAAGACGGAATTTTTGAGTGTGGAGAAATTCCAGACTTTGCAGCACTTGCTTCAGGACTTGCCGTACTTCTGTACTGCTCAGGGAACCGTTGATTGCCAGGTAATTAGCGAGGGTAACAGAAGCACCTAGATTCCCTGGAGTAATCAGATAGCAACGTTCCTTCTGGGAATCTGCGATCGCATCAAAAGGAGTAATTAGACGAAAGTCTTGAACTCTACCATCTGCTAAATCTAGTTTAGCAAGGCGTGTGAATTCATCCTTGCGCTGTTTTGTTTCCTCGTAGTTAAAATGGCGCTGTGGCAGCAAATACTCTTTGAGCACCACTGGCTGACCCTCTGGTAGCTGGATTGCGTTGTACAGACGTCCCATACCCCGCTGTCCTAATAAGCTTTCTACCTGATAACGTGCACGATTACCCTGGATTTTTGCTTCGGGTGCCAAAATAGCAGGAAAACCACATTGGAGACAATATTTAGCTTCCGGCTCCTCCTCAATTGTTTGTTGAGACCATTGACATGCTAAAGGATTTGGGCACTGATCATATTTAGGGTATACTGACTTTACCTGTTTCCCGACGAATCGGGAAGCTTCTCCTTCTACTTCAGAGACAGCATCAAGATCATCCAAGTCTTGGTCTCGAAATCTTTGAGGAAGTTTGCCCTTGAGTTGCTCAAGGTCAGGGGTACTAACTTCGATGTTTTCTTGTAGGAAAGGCACCATCCATCGAAGTTGATTAGGCACTAAGTTAGTCAATCCGGAGGTGAAGCGACTTCTGAGAGAACTGAGCCTACCGCCAAGGTTGCTGACTTGTCTCCTACTGGCTTCTTTGAGTAATTCTTTTCCTTTGTTTTTCATAATGATCACGGGATGAGATTTTAGATTTTAGATTTTAGATTTTAGATTGAATCAAGATTTTTCACAAAAGTTACCCAGTTTCATCAATTGTATCTTTTGGTTCAAAAACCTAAACTAAACCCGCCCCATCGACTTACCGGGGCGGGTTACAGACAGGCTAGAAGCCTGTTCCACTAATTCTCAATTCTCAATTCTCAATTCTCAATTAACAGTTCCATCAGGCATAATTGCATTATTGAACTTAGCATTGTTGGTATTAGCTCCCGTCAAATTTGCTCCTGTTAAATCTGCTTCAGCAAAATCTGCATTCTGGAGATTGGCTCCACTGAGATTAGCACCGGTTAAGTCTGTTTTACTCAGGTTTGCTCTGTGAAGGTTAGTATTCCTCAAATCTGCACCAGCCAAATTGGCATCAGTTAAATCCGCAGGACTAAGATTAGCTCCCCTGAGATTAGCATTTTCCAAATCAGCGCGACTGAAATTAGCTCCCGTGAGATTAGAACCACTCAAATCCGCACCAGCCAGATTTGCCTCAGTACAATCAGCATTCCTCAAATCTCTACCACTCAGGTTTTCCGTAGTGATATTGACATTTTTACATTTCAAATAAGTTCCCCCTAATGGAGGACTATTCACTTCCTTAGAATTAGTCTCGGAGATGGGTACTGCTGTTTCCACTACTGGTGAAGTTATTGCCTTTCTGGCAATCAACCATCCCACTAACCCAAAAGCCAAAATGGCAGGTAAGCCAATTGCGAGGCTAGTCAGGGGTAACACAGAACGCTTCTTCTGAGGTACTCCAGTGGAAGATTTCTCTAACTGTAGCTGCTCAAGAGCCTGTTGAATAAACTCTGGTGGAATTTTTGCTTCTGTTCCAGCCTCCATCAACTCTTTTACAGAATAACTCTGATTATGTTTAGCATACAATTGAGCAGCTCGGGTAAAAACTTCCTGAGCTTGATCTTCAGGAATACGATCTTCTAAGGGTTTCATCTTGAATTTAGGCAGGATAATTTAAATAGTGTTTCCTCGATCTTAATCTTTTTCTTCGGTAACTGTCAGCCCAAACCGATATTAACCACCACCTAGTACTGCTCGGTTAAGGGAAAATGGGGGGATGGGGAGAGAAGATAATTTTGGAGAAGGTAACAACTAGAAAATTCTACCTTGAACGAAAATTAGGTTACGTAAATTTACTTACTTTCCAGTCCTGAAAATCTATCACAAACCTGAATAGTGGGTATGTTCCATTAGGCTGAGAAAGCCATGTCTTATTTACCACCATCTCAAAAACAGGACAACCTACCCCCACTTTGGTTGTCGATTACTCTAGTTGTGTCTTTGTTTGTCCTTACAGTTGCCTTTGCTCTCGGATTTGCCTTTAGCAACAGCAAAAATGATGAATCTATATTAAATGCTCATCAAGGTTCGGGGTTCGGATCTCATGGGGTAACAAATTACAGGCAAATCTAGGACTACATCTAAGTCAAGATAACGCAAGCGAACTGGTAAAATTGGTAAGCGATCGCTCGTAGTGCCGTGACACAGCTAAAATAGTAGAATAGGTAGGTTGGGTAGAGCGATAGCGAGACCCAACACAACCCGCTCCAATGTTGGGTCTCGTTGCCTCGACCCAACCTACATCTATTCCCTCATTTTAGGTATGTCACGCCACTACATCATCTTTAAATCGCAGAAGCGATATCTGTACAATGAAACGGCAGTTGGAGTTTTTATTGAAATTGATTGGTATGCATGGAGAGACATAAAGTTATGTTAAGTTAATTATTAAGATCCTTAAATCAATCTTGAGAACACCATGAACCTCGAAATCCCAGAGTCAATTAAATTTTGGTCTCAATTTATCCACCCCATTGTCATGTGGGTACTGTTGGGGATAAG